>JALYQL010000022.1 GCA_030855855.1 Bacteroidota bacterium
GCTGTGGCGTGGATCACTTCGCTGGGCCTGTGCGGTTATTTCCTGGGGAAAATCAAATGGGTGGAAGAAAATGTAGGCTGGATCATTATTTTTCTGATTGTGATAACGCTGATTCCGGTGGTGCAGACGTGGCGGAAGGAGCGGAAATTGGGAAAATAGGAAATTGAGGTGTTGGGCCTGTTGTGGGGAAATTATCGGTTTCTTTTTTGTTTCTCCCTTTAATTACCCCATTTCCCACAATAAACCCTGATTTCCTGTTTTCTCAATTACCCAATTTCCTACTTTCCTACTTTCCCTTTCCCTTCCCAGCCAATTATTCCCCACAACCCGCCACTTGCCAAAATGCCCGCCATACAGCGCAATAATTCGCAATCTTCGCGTTAGTAAGCGTGCATTTCCCGGCGGTAATCGCTCGAAAAAGGGTTTCTTAATTGAAACTGTTTTTGTAAGTTTGATGCCCTTTGAAACCGTGGTTTACTGAAAAGTAACATTGAATTTCAACAATGCAAAACTGTTTTCGTTAACATTGCGGTCCGGGAAAAAAACGCACAACTAAATTTAACCAATACAAACCAAACAACACACTTATTATGAGCAGCAAAAAGACCTCAAATCTCCAGGCTTATTTCACCGTAGGGGTGATGATTATTGAGCTCATCATCTCCTGGATTATTTACAAATATATCCTTGGTGATGGTTCACATTTCGAAAACGGAGACAATGAAAAAGGACATCCGCTTGATATTTTCGGAACTGTTTACAAAGGAGGTTTTATCGTTCCTATTCTGATCACCATTGTGTTGATGGTTTTCACTTTTGCCATTGAGCGACTGATCACTATTCTTCGCGCACGCGGAACAGGTAATATTTCAAACTTCGTTCATACTATCCGTGAGCTCATAGAAGCAGAACGTATTGATGAAGCGCTTGCTGCATGCGACCGTCAGAAAGGTTCTATCGGAAACGTTGTTCGCGCGGGTCTCGAAAAATACCGTCTTGTTGCAAATGATCCGCAAATGGACAAAGAGCAAAAGCTTGCCGCTATCCAGAAAGATCTTGAAGAAGCAACTTCGCTTGAGCTTCCGATGCTTTCTAAAAATCTTGTTATCCTTTCCACATTGGCTTCGATCTCCACGCTTATTGGTCTTATCGGAACTGTAATGGGTATGATCCGCGCGTTCTCTGCGCTTGCAAGCTCAGGCGCTCCTGATTCAAACGCCCTCGCTACTGGTATCTCTGAAGCGCTTGTAAATACCTTCATCGGTATCACGGGTTCTGCGCTCGCGATCGTGTTCTTCAACATTTTCCAGACACAGATCGACCGCATCACTTACGGTATCGACGAGGCAAATTTCAGCATCCTGCAAACCTTCTCTGCTAAAAAACACTAAGCAGCGAACGGTAAAAAGGATTCAGAAATATTCATTAATACCAATGAAAAATGCCTAAAATAAAAATGTCACGCTCGAGCCCCGCATTGGACATGACTCCGATGGTGGATCTTGCGTTTCTGCTGGTAACTTTCTTCATGCTTACCGCGACCATGCGCACTCCGGAGCCTGTGATCGTGGATACGCCAAGCTCGATCTCCGAAATCGTTCTTCCGAAAAACACCATGCTGCTCACTATTGATACCGGCGGCCGTGTGTTTATCAATTACGAAGGAAAAGAAGTGCGCATCAACGCGCTTCGTCGCATCATGAACAAATTTCCTGATGTAAAATTCTCGGAAGAGCAGGTGCAGGCATTCGGTTCAATGCAATCTTTCGGCGTTCCGATCAAGGACCTTCCGGCTTACATTGATGCAAAAACGGACGAACGCAAAAAGATGGACGACGCTTCCAAAGGAATTCCGATGGATACGCTCAACAATAATGACGAGCTTTCGTTCTGGGTGAATTTTATCCGTGTAGAAGAATTTACATGGAGAACTGACCGAAAGGCGAAAGGCGAGAATATTGAGGATATGCGCGTTGCCCTCAAAGCCGATGGAAATGCCTCCTACAAAAAGATTGACGCTGTTATCGCGATCTTCAGAAAGCAGGAAGTATTCCAGTTTAACCTGATAACAGACCTCGAGGCAGATCCGAATATTCCGGCCCCGGGAGCGCATTAAATAAAAAAACCGGGTTTTATGGAATCCTTCAATCGCCTGCATCTTTATAGCGAACGAAGGATGAAAAACCGGCCAAACTATTAATCATCAGAAAAAAATAATAATATGGCAGATGTAGGTTCAGACGGCGGTGGCGAACATGGTGGTAAACACGCCAAGAAAGGCCGCAAAAAAGGTGGCGGGAACCCACGCGTAGATATGACCCCGATGGTCGATCTTGCGTTTCTCCTACTCACTTTCTTCGTATTGACTTCAAATTTGAATAAGGCAAAAACCATGGAAATGGCGGTGCCGAAAGACAATATCAAAAAAGAAGAAACGACCAAAATTGCTAATGAACTGGCATACACCCTTCTTATCGATGGGAACAAAGAAGGCAAGTATTATGTCTATAATGGAAAATTCGACACCATTCCGGCACCAACGCTGGAAGAGTTCACCATCGATCCTAAAAAAGGAATCCGCCAGTATATGTTATCCAAAAACACGAAAGTGAATGGCGAAATGAAATACCTGCGCACCGTGTACAAAGGAGGCAAATTCAGCCAACAGGATTATGGCAAGATCAAAGGCATTCTCGATCAAAAAGCACAGATCGATCCTGAACACCGTGATTCTATAGTGGAAAAACGCAAAAGAGAAGATTACGGAAAGGCGCTTGCCCGCATGGACAAAGATGTGTTGAGAAATGAAATGTCTGATACTACTTACCGGTTGATCAGCTCGAATATCAAAAATGATGACAAAGCTCCTTTCTTTATTGTCAAATGGGGTGGCGATGCAAAATACAACGACGTTATAAACATCATTGATGAGCTGAAGATCTCCGACATTTCAAAATACGCATTGACAAAAATCAGCCGGCCGGAATTACAGGCGCTTTCCGGAAAGACAGGAATCAAATATCCTGAATTGTTATTGCCTGATCCTGCTGCACTACCCGAAACTCCTTAAATACTCTAACACAAACACTATGGCTACCTGGAGCAATGAAATTTCAGCCGAAAGAAACGATATGGTTTTTGAAAACCGGAATCGTTCGTACGGAGCCTTCCTGATTCGCAGAGAATACGGAAAGGTCATCCTTATTTCGGGTGGACTCGCGACAACTGCAATTCTGTTTTTCGTTTTCATTTTTGTAATGGCCAACCGGCCGGAACCAATTGAAAAGCCGAAAAAACTGGTATCAACTGAAGTGACGCTGAAAGATCCGCCACCGGTGGACGAAACAGCGCCACCACCGCCACCACCACCGCCGCCACCGCCGCCACAAGTAAAAATGGCCCAGTTTACTGAGCCTGAGATTGTGGACGAAGCCCCTCCTGCACAAACACAGGAAAAACTTGTCAACATTAAAATCGGTGCTGATAATACGGATGGTGACGATGACGACGCTCCTGTTGTTATCACGCCAACCAGCGATAAACAGCTCGACACAAAGCCGGATGAAGTATTCTCATTCGCCGAAGTTATGCCTGAATTTCCTGGCGCCGCTTTCCAGAAATACCTGACAAACAACATCAAATATCCGATGTTTGAAAAAGACGCGGGAAAACAAGGGATTGTTTACATTTCATTCGTGGTGGAAAAAGACGGATCAATCACAAACGTGAAAGAAGCTAAAGGTGTTACCGGCGCTCCCGGTCTTACCAAAGAAGCAATCCGCGTGATTTCCGCAATGCCGAAATGGTCACCGGGATTAATGAACGGTCACCCTGTGCGCATTGAAATGAAACAGCCTGTGCGATTCGTTCTTCAATAAATTATTGTCTTGAATTTTAATAAGCCGGGCAGAGGTCAGATCAGTCTCATCATTTCATCAATGATGTTGGTTGTTTACCTGAGCCTGGCTTATTTGTTTTTATTCACCGATTTTGTCATAGACAAAGTTCCAAGGCCCAACAGGATCTACGTCGGTATTGTATTTATTGTGTGGGGCGCCTTCCGTGCTATTACCAGCTGGTTCCGGTATAAACGAATGAATCAGGAAGATGAAGAGCTTTAAGATTTTTTTTTCTGCATTCATTTTATTTTTTGCCGCTTGCTCCGACAGCGGGACTGAAGTTCTTCGTAGCCTCTCCGATTTGAATAAAGCGAAAAGCATGGAGGTGCCTGTTCCGAGAAAAACGGCAGATACCCTAAAAATTGAGAGTGATTCTGCACATACGATTCTCATAGATGGCAATAACGAAGGCAAATTTTATGTCTACCGTGGCAAATCAAATCCGCCGGCAACAACTTTGGTAATTGAAGAATATACGCGTGACGGACTTCGCGGATATATTCGTGCTCAAAGCGCGCAAACCGCCGGTGGCAAAGAAGCTGTCTTCATTGTAAAATGGGGTGGTAATGCAGCATACAATGAAATAATCAACGTAATTGATGAGCTGAAGATCGCAGGCTTTTCCAAATACGCGTTGACAAAAATCAGCAATCCGGAATTGCAAAAGCTCTCGTTAAAAACAGGAAAAAAATATCCTGAACTTTCTGAGCCGAATTCATAAGATGCAATGACACAAACGAACCAAAAGCGAAGATGAAGAGCAATAAATTTTTATTCCCCGCTTTGATTTTATTTTTTGTCGCTTGCTCTAACGCCCCCAAGCCAGGCGCTCTCGACACGCCTATTTCCGGGAAAATCCCTCTGTCGATAGATGAAAATGTCCGCTCGCTTTCTGATGAGCTGATTGACGCTTTCGAATCTTCTTACCCGGAAGCTTTCCTCATGCAATCGTACAATTCAGAGACGAATGTGCTGAAAGAATTATACGACGATTCGTCAAGGCTCGCGATCATGATGCGCCCGCTCAAGCCGGAAGAAGTGAAATGGTTTGAAGCAA
>JALYQL010000042.1 GCA_030855855.1 Bacteroidota bacterium
ATTTAGGGGTTGGTCAATTTTCACCAAACACTGATATATTCACTAAATTCTATATTGCTAAATTCTCCCCAGATGGCCGATATATAACTGACGAATTTTTAGAATCCATTAGTTGTTATCCAAATCCATCAGTTGATGGTGATGTGACTTTAACTTTTGATGCGAAACTCGATAATAATGTTCAAATAAGAATTTTGACGATGGATGGAAAGTTGATTTATACAACCGAAATATTTTGTCCTGCAAATTCCAATACTGATTTACCTATCAGATTAAGTGAGGGCGTGGTTGCGGGGGGGATTTATATTATTGAAGCAAGAACTCCAGAATCAATTTTCAGAAAGAAATTATTAATATTTAGCAAGCCTTAATTCGAATCGTTTGCCGCTTTCTACTAAGCCTTATGAAAGTAAAATCATACCAAAGGATACCAAAAGAAACGTAGCTAAGTAGCCTGAAATCCGCGCCCTTATTGGCCGTCAGGATACCGTTAGGATTGGAAACTTATTAACTGGCGGTGTATTTGGGTGTCAAACAGTTAGCCCTCAAAACGGACATATATACGAAGTACGTGGTGATAACGGGAAGGAAATGAGGGCGGCTTTATTGAAAAAAATGCCTGAACCCAATATCAGCTAATATTCAAAATCCAATAATTCTTTGAGTTTAAAGATTACGACTTAAAGGTCGTATGTAAATCGGGACTTATCCTCAGGCTGTATTGTTGGCTCCGTATGCCGGCAAAAGAAGCTATGCCGGAGTATTCTTAAATAGTCTTGGCTCAACAACGGTAGACCCCGTAACACACCTGATCACCTCGTCTACAACAATCACTATAGGTGTAGGTAATACCGGAAATTTCAGTCAGCTGAATATTTTTGATTACATGGATTATGGTGTCTATGCACAGAATAGCAACGCAATCGTGACTAATAATCATTTCCAATACCTGGGCGGGCCGACTGCAGTTTCTAAAACAACGCCGAATTACGGGGTCGGCGTTTATGGAATTAATGATGCGCTGAGCGTTTCCAAAAAAATAATTGTTGGAAGTTTGGTTTCACGTAATAGTTTTTTTGAATGCAACAGAGGTGTTGATTTAAACGGCTATTATGATGCGTCCGTTGTAGGTAACTGCTTTCAAAGCAATACTATTTATGCTCCGGGTTCTCTTACACAAAGTCCTGTAGGCAATTTTGCTGCTTTCGTCAAATCGGGTCGTTATATAAAGACGGATATCTCCAATAATACGATCACGAACTGGAGTATTGGTATTGCTTTCTTCAGCGAATATTTGCCTTCCGGCCCTTCTTATACGAGAATGCAGGGAACTTTATGGATACATAATAACGATGTCAAACCGGTTACGTCTGGACTTCCGACAACGCAATTTGTTGGAACAGCAATCAGCGCTCAAAGTTTGACAGCGTGTGGTTCTTGCAGCTCAACACAAACTATCTGGGGTACACCGCTCATTGAAAATAACACAGGAATTGTAGATGTATTTAACGGCATTGATGTTCAGGGTTGGCCAGAACGCACTATAATAACTGACAATATAATTACGCTGCGATTACAGCCGAATTATTTATCGACGGTATATAAGCAAGCTGGTATTCGTTCCATTGCAACGCAGGGGGCAAATATTTATCGCAATACCATTACAGGCGATTTGGCTACCGGAAATACCACTGCTAAAGTTGTTCTTCGTGGTATCTACGCAATCAGTAATAATGCCGTTAAAGTGCGTTGTAACACAACAACAAACGTGGGACAATGTTTAGTATTCGACGGATTTAATTATGGGCCTGTAACAAACAATACCATGAATGCTGCTACCAATGGATTGGTGCTTATGAATAATGGAATTATCGGTCAGCAGGGTGGTGGTATAATTCCAAATCAATATCCTCAAGGACTTGTTAGTGATAATAAATGGATCGGGCCATTTGCAAATTCAGAAACATTTGTGGATGCCACTTCTTGTGCTACGAATTCTAAATTGTATGTAAGACCAGGCTATCCGTATCTATCTACAATTAATATCGGAACAGTTGCTTGCCGTTATAATACTGCTGGGAACTTCTCTATACTACAATTGAATGGTAGTCCGGCGTCATTTGATTGTAGTTCAGCTCCCGGAATTAATGGTGATGAGGATGGTGGTGATGATGATTCACGAAAAATGCTGATGGAAAAAACCGCACAGGATTCTATTGCCATGGGCGAGTATGCAACAGAAACTTCGTGGACAAATAAACATGCTGTTTTTGAAATGCTGAAACAAGATTCCTCTATTATGGATAGCTCTGCTGTATTGCAGGAATTTTATTCCGAATCCGGCTCCACCAACATTGGAAAAGTAACCGATACCGGAATTTTGCTTACGCAAAGCAGTACAGACAGCGCAGCTTCGGTTAACCAGACTATTAATCCTGAATTGCAAACTGAGCAGAATTATAAGGACCTGGATAACATTTACATTTCATTGATGAATGGCATCCCTTCTGATTCAATGCAATTGCAAACGCTCGAAGGCATTGCAAACCAATGTCCGCAACAAGGTGGCCTGGCGGTGTATCGTGCCCGCGTATTACTTAATGTGCTATATGATGACGTTCGGTATTGTGATGATAATTGTTCCTCGTCACAGCGTTCGGCGAATCCGGAAATGGAAGCGAATAGCACACTTGCTAGCGATGGCATATCGCTCTATCCAAATCCGAGTGATGGGAATATGACGTTTACGTACAGCTTACCAAATGAGAAACAAGGCCAGTTTTTGATCTATGATGTTATGGGTAACACTGTTGCTAAAACAGCTCTTGAAAACGGATTACATCAAAAACAAATTGATTTAAGCCAGCTCGCTTCAGGTATTTATTATTATAAGATCGCCTACGATGGGCTTGTTATTAAAAGCGACAAAATCATAATCGTGAAATAAAGCTGAATTTATACCGCTGCCTTTGATTATCTTTAATCTCAGGCAGCGGTTCTTCTAATGAAACGGTTTATATTTTTACTGATTCTTTTAACATCCGCCACTCAAATAATGGCACAGGGAAATCTTGTGCCTAATTCGAGTTTTGAAGCAAATTCTGGATGTCCAAATAGCAATGGCCAGTTTTATTTGGTAAATGACTGGAATAACCCAACCAGTGGTACACCGGATTATTTTGATACGTGCAATCCTTTTACAAATGATTTTGGTGTTCCCAATAATGTGTATGGAGAACAGGTTGCCCATTACGGGGGAGCGTATTGTCTTGTGCCTGTTTATTTTGGCACTTACATGGAATACATTCAAACACAATTACATGAACCTATGCAAACTGGGGAAACGTATTGTGTGGATTTTTACGTATGCCTTACAGGCAATTCAGACTTTGCTTCAGTCGGCCCACAAATCTATTTTTCAAACAGCGCAGTAAGTAGCTCAACCTTTCTTCGCTTACCGTATGCCCCGCATATATTTGATACAATACTAATTTATGATACCACCTCGTGGACGCATATAACAGAAGAATATGTAGCACAGGGTGGAGAACATTATTTGACAATTGGTAATTTCTTTGACGAGCTGAATACACCTCATGATTCTATTAACAATACCACCACCGGAGGTTCGTTTTTTTTTATAGACGATGTTTCAGTTTACAAAAAAATGAGGGGGGATGCAGGCAACAATAAAGTAATTTGTTTGAGCGACAGCACCCAGCTTGGATCGTTTGTCGCGGACTCAGGGATTGTTTATAGCTGGACACCTTCAAATTCACTCAACGATTCAACTTCGCATGATCCGTGGGTGAAGCCTTTGCAAACAACAACCTATTATCTCACAATTGCTGATACAGGTAATCTGTATTGCTCAGGATCACCAGTAGACAGCGTTACGATTACAGTAAATGATTGCACACCGTTGCCCCGGTTCTTAGTTCCGACGATTTTAAAAAGTGATGAATTGTTTTACATTTCCGCATTACCGGAGAATACCACGCTTGCGCTTTATGATGCAAGAGGGAGGCTCATTATGAAGAAAGAAAATTATCGTAATGATTATAGTGTAATTAATCTTGTCGCAGGAATTTATGTTTATAAACTAAGTTTGCCCGATGGAACTCCACAATCAGGAAAAATCTGTATTATCAAATAATTTGTAGAACTCATGAAAAACATCTCCCTCATTACAATAACTTTCCTGTTATTTCAAGCCGGTTTCTGCGCAGCACAAACGGCAGCCGATACTTTGCCGCAAAAAACATATCGGAACGGAAAAGTACAGCTCGGCGTTTTCTTTTCCCGTGATTATTGCGATCAGAAGTATAAGCCTGTTGTTTATGAATTTGACGGACGGGGTGTTACACGCCGACAGCAAATGGCCGATAGGCTGGACTCCAACACCGCTTCTGGCTTAGGATATTCGTTGGGCGCCGATATTATTTGCGAGTTTAATGAACGACTGTCTTTGAAGACCGGAATTTATTTTTCGCTTAAGGTAAAGCAGTATAATGGCTTTATTTATTATAACGGGGTCGATGGTACTTCCGGTGTATTCCACCTGCAGAACTATGAAAAAGAAAAAGTGTCTTACCTTGAGCTTCCCGTGGCGCTCAATTATTTAATTACAAAAAATGCATCACGCAAATTTCGTGTAAGCGGTTTTGCGGGTGCCTTATTTGCGGTGAATTGTGGCACTTCTACCATCGAAACCAGAAGGTTTTGGGTCCGTCCCGGTCCATTGCCGACTACAGCCGATGGATTCTTGGTTGGCAAGCGAAAGCCATTTGCAACTGCTTACGTCGGCGTTATAGTAGGCGTAAAAGCGGATTATAGGTTTACTGATCATTTTGCATTCAGCGTCTCCCCGGTTTTTAAATACCTTCCTGTTACATGGAGTGTTGCAAGAGGACGCGCATCTGGCATACAAACACGCGAGGTGCTTTATTCTGCCGGCCTGGCTTTCGGCGTGACGTATTATTTCAATTGATAGTTTACATCACCGGCATCACAAAATTCATCATTCTAAAATCCCCAATCTCATTTACCACGCAACAGTCTTTACATCGTAAATACTATTGATCGTCCATTGTATCCACAGCGGAGGAAGTACCGTTGCGAGGAAAATAATAATGGAAAAAACGATCAGGTAAATTCTGCTGAAATCGTATTTAGGATAAAAGAAGAGTACAAGCCCGGCAACAGCACAAAGCACGAAAGACCAGATATAGGCATAGCGTGTTTCCAGGGGATAAAATACTTCTTCACCATAATTTTGTGGCAGGCGGAATGACAATGGTGTTTTTGTAAGGAGCGACTTCTCTACATCCACCGGCGCATCATGCAGGTTACGCGTTTCATGCCGGATTCTTACATCGATCGCAAAATAAGATTCGGCGGTGCGGATAAGAAATACATTTCCCGCGCCCGGAAATCCAAGGATCTTTTCATGCGAAATTGTCCGTGGCCCGAAATAATCCACACAACCGAAAAGTCCGGCAAGCAATAATATACTGCCTATAATAAAGGAAGTCTTTTTCGAAACAAATCGTTTATAAGATTTCGATTCTGTAAAATCAGGCTCTGCCGCCCGACGCGGAGCAACCCGGTTAGGATTTGGTGCAGCCCGCCGTCTGTCTCTTTCGTGCATAAGGTTTTTTTCAGTTGTCAGTTTTCGGTAATCCTGTAATTGGTAATCTGTAATCATTTTTCAAAGCTGCGCTTTTAACTCCAGCAAAAAACCCTTCACTTTCTCCAGCGATTTAACTATCTCAACATTATCAAACGTCTCATTCTTATTGCTCTTCAATTTTTCCTTCGCACCCTGCAACGTATACCCGCGCTCCTTCACAAGATGATAAATCGCACGGAAATTAGAAACGTCCTCCTGCGTAAACATCCTGTCGCCTTTTTTATTTTTCCTGGGCTTGATACTATCAAATTCCTTCTCCCAGAAGCGGAGTAAAGAAGCATTCACATCAAACATCTTCGCCACTTCTCCAATGGAAAAATAAAGCTTTACGGTTTCTTGCTCTTTATAAGGCATTGGGGAAAAATTTATGATGTACGATTTTAAATCGTTCGCTAATTTACTTGAAAATCCGAAATACCAATCCTCCATCCAATCGAAAACCGGCAATCAAAAATTCGGCAATCCTTTTTAATCGAAAGCCTGCGTTGCCTGCGATGACATTTCTATCAGCTTGGCATACTCTTCCGGTGTGAGATCGTTGTAATAATAGTTGAGCGGATTCATTAATTCACCATTCTTGCGCACTTCGTAATGGCAATGCGGTGCAGTTGATAAACCTGTTGACCCGACAAAACCTATTATTTCGCCGCGTTTTACTTTTTGCCCGGGCTTCACTACTGAACGAAGCATGTGGCCATACAATGTTTGGTAGCCATAACCATGATCGATCACAACACGATTTCCGTAACCTTGTGATTTATCATCAGCCACAGAAACGACTCCATCACCAGTAGCATAAAGCTCTGTTCCCTGCGGCGCGGCGAAATCCATTCCGGGGTGAAACTCGGGCGTTTTGTAAATAGGATGCGTGCGCCATCCGAAACCGGAAGGCTGGTGACGCAGATCTTTATTCGAAAGGGGCATGATAGCGGGAATAGATGCAAGCAATTTCTCTTTGCCTTTAGCCATTTTCACCACTTCATCAAACGATTTCGATTGAATGTATAATTCTTTTGTCAGACGATCGGCCTTTTGTGTCAACGCGATCATCAGCTCCGAGTTATTATAGCCTGCCAGCGCACTGTACCGGTCGACGCCGCCAAAACCAGCCTGGCGAATATCGGACGGGATTGGCTCTGCTTCAAAAATGACGCGGTAAATATTATCATCTCGGTTCGCCATATCCTCCATCACCTTGCTCATGTTATCTATCCTGCGGTTGACAATATCATACTGCAGCCGCATTTTTTCCAACTCGCGGCGCAATTGTCTTTCCTTCGGTGAATCAAAATAACGGAAGGCAATAAACACTGAAATAGCGCCGATAACAGAAGCCGTTCCCAGGAAGGAGATCACACGAAACACACGTGTACGCAAAGGCGTGACGGCCTTTTCGTAGCTGAGCGTTTTTGTATTATAACGGTAACGGATCTTCGACATCCTGCGCCTTTCTTATTTTGCTTTGAGGGGAAGTCAAATTTACCAAAATCAGCTAACTTTGCAACCTTGTTTTTAGTTTAGAGTTCGGAGTTTTTAGTACGGAGATAAGCAAACATTAACATTATCACGGCCAATAATTTCAATTATGCTCTCCGAACTAAAAACGCTGAACTAAAAACTTTTTGAATAAATGAACTCCAAAGTAATACGCCGCACCTTCCTCGAATTTTTCAAATCAAAAGGGCATGAGATTGTTCAGTCTTCCCCGATGGTGGTCAAGAACGACCCGACGCTGATGTTCACCAATGCGGGAATGAATCAATTTAAAGAATGGTTTCTCGGAAATGCGCCTGCAAAATGGCCACGCGTTGCTGATACACAAAAATGCCTGCGTGTCTCAGGAAAACATAATGACCTTGAAGAAGTTGGTGTGGATACCTATCATCACACGATGTTTGAAATGCTCGGCAATTGGAGCTTTGGCGATTATTTCAAGAAAGAAGCAATTGAATGGAGCTGGGAATTATTGACAAAAGTTTATGAATTGCCTAAGGATAAATTATACGTGACCGTTTTCGAAGGTTACGATAAAGAAGGTCTGGCATTTGACCAGGAAGCATACGATACATGGAAACGATTTGTGCCTGAAGAACGGATTCTTCGTGGAAACAAAAAAGATAATTTCTGGGAAATGGGTGATACAGGTCCGTGTGGCCCTTGCACAGAAATCCATGTAGATTGCAGAACACCTGAAGAAAGAAAAGCAGTAAGCGGCGCGACATTAGTGAATAATGATCATCCGCAGGTGATTGAGATCTGGAACAATGTGTTCATGGAATTCAACCGAAAGGCTGATGGTTCGCTGGAGAAATTGCCGGCGCAGCATGTTGATACCGGAATGGGATTTGAGCGTTTGGTTCGTGTCATTCAGAACAAACAATCAAATTACGAAACAGATATTTTCCTTCCGCTCATTCGTAAAATTGAAAATATTTCAGGTCTTCGCTATTACGAAGGAAAAGCCGGAAGAAGTGAAGAAGTGATCAACATTGCAATGCGTGTGATCGCAGATCATATCCGTGCAATTTCATTTTCTATTGCCGATGGACAATTACCATCCAATACCGGGGCCGGCTATGTGATCCGCCGCATTCTTCGTCGTGCGATCCGTTACGGTTACCAATCGCTGGGATTACGCGAGCCATTTATGTTTGAGCTTGTTGCTGTTCTGGCAAATCAAATGGGCGAAGCTTTTCCTGAGCTGCTCACACAAAAAGAGCTGGTTGAAAAAGTAATTAAAGAAGAAGAAACATCATTTTACCGCACACTTGATTCCGGCTTAAAAAGAATTGACGCGGTGTGCATTGAGCTTTCCACCAAACAAAAAGATGTAAAGGTCATTGACGGAAAAACCGTTTTTGAATTGTACGATACTTTCGGTTTTCCGCTTGATCTTACCGCACTCATCGCGAAAGGTTACGAGCTTTCTATTGACGAAGAAGGTTTTAAAGCAGAGCTGGAAAAACAAAAGAACCGTTCACGCGCGGCAACTGCGATTGATACGGATGATTGGGTGGAACTGGTAAAAGACGGTTCAACTAAATTCGTTGGCTACACACAAGCGGAGTGCGAAGCGAAAATTTTACGCTACCGTCGTGTAAAAGCAAAAGGCAAAGAATTGTTCCAGCTGGTGTTGGATCAAACACCTTTTTATGCGGAAAGCGGCGGACAAGTGGGCGATTCTGGCGTGCTGGAATCTGCCAATGAAAAAATAAAAATTCTTGACACCAAAAAAGAAAACGGCGTGATCATGCACATGGCTGATCGTTTGCCGGAAGATATTACACGAACATTCCGTGCAAGCATTGATTCACCGAAAAGAAAATCGACAGAAAATAATCACAGCGCCACTCACCTGTTACATGCTGCATTGCGGAATGTTCTGGGAACGCATGTCGAGCAGAAAGGTTCGTTGGTGAATGAAGAGCATCTTCGTTTTGACTTCTCCCATTTTTCTAAGATCAGCGATGAAGATATCGCGAAGATCGAGCGTATTGTAAATGAGAAAATCCGTGAGAACATTCTTGCTGATATTCGTGAGATGGGAATTGACGAAGCAAGAGCTCTTGGAGCGATGGCTTTGTTCGGAGAAAAATACGGCGATGTCGTGCGCGTGGTGACTTTTGATTCCGGCTATTCGATCGAATTGTGCGGCGGTACACATGTGCCGGCAACCGGGCAGATTGGCCTGTTCAAAATCATTTCTGAAAGCGCGGTGGCAGCAGGAATCCGCCGGATCGAAGCAATTACTTCTGTTTCCGCGGAGAAATTCATCAACGACCAGCTGCATACGCTTCACGAACTAAAAGAGCTGCTCAAATCGCCGAAAGATGTGTTGAAAAGCGTCCATCAATTGCTTGACGAAAAATCAGCGCTTGAGAAACAGGTGCAGTCGCTGCTGAATGAAAAAGTAAAAGTGATTAAAGCCGAGCTCATCGGAAAAGCGGAACAACGCAATGGTATGAACTTTATTTCTGCGCAGGTGGAATTAAATTCTGCAGAAGCAATTAAAAATCTCGCTTACGAGATCCGTGAAAAGGTTGACAATTTATTCCTCGTGCTTGGCGCTGAAGTAAATGGCAAAGCTTCGTTGACTTTAATGCTTTCCGACAACATCGTGAAGGATAAAAAGCTTGACGCCGGAAAGATCATCCGCGAGCTTTCCAAAGAGATCGCAGGCGGCGGTGGCGGACAGGCGTTCTTCGCAACTTCGGGCGGCACGAATGTGGATGGAATTAAAAAAGCGTTGGAAAAAGCGAAGGAATTTACTAATTGATTATTTTTGTCACGGATCAATGCCGGATGATAAATCTGTATTGATCCGTGACTTTGTTTTACGAGAATTATCTTGCCGTTTTCCACTTGAACCCTTTACTTTCTAAAGTAAAAACAACAACGTACGAATTCCGAATTCATACTAATATACAAATCGGATAGTACGAAGCACAAAAAAAGTCCAAGCCTCTGCAAGTCCGGAAAACTCCATTATAACTTCATTCCCGCTTATTATTTCTGTATCTGCGACTGGCCTGTTACTATTCTCAGAATTAAATATCATTCAGCTAAACACTGGTATCCAGCACTTTGATGTATTTAATCACACAAAACAAGTAAGTTTCGAGGAACAGCAAAAAGTGATTGATACGCATAAAGATATATGTATCTATATTTGCACCCCCCGGATAGCAGCTTTCACCATTATTAGTGAAGGTTGGTATTCAAAAATGAATTAACCCAAGTACCAGTCCCTGCTTATTTTAAATAAACAGGCTATAACCCAATGAAATTACATAAAGCAAAAAAGCCTTACCGCTTTTTTCTTGCCTTGTTATTCAGCACCGTCGTGTTCATCGCGCTGAGTGCATTTGTGATCATTAAGGTAAATTACCTGAGAACTGATGTAGAATATTATACCGCTGATATTCACCTCGCTTCTAAAATTGAACAGCAATCCACCTCCGCAATAAATTTCCTCGAAAGAAACAACCGTGAGCAGCTGCTTATTGAGATGGATTCGCTTTCGGCGAACAAAAACGCGATCCGTTCTTCCGCTGTGTTCACCGGAATATTCAGATTGCTCGGGGATTTAAAAAAATTCAATTCCGGGAATACTTCCTCCAAAACAAGCAAAGCATTAGCTGATAAATTAAGCGCCATTCAAAAAGCAAGCCGTGAAGCTCTTAAAGAACGAAGGCAAGATGTTGCCCAAACTTCGGAACGATTGGAAGATTATTGGATTTACACCTATATTCTGTTGGGTATTTCCTGCGTGCTGGCTATCTTACTTTTACTCTCCACTTTTTTCGTCACCAAAACAATTAAGCAGCTTATAAAGCTGAAAAAACAAAACAGGCTCCTTTTTAAAAACTCCATCGACTGTGTTTGTACCACCGATGAGGAAGGAAGGCTTGTGGAGTTTAACAAAGCTTCGGAAAAAGCATTCGGCTACCGGGCTGCAGAGATTCATAAAAAAAACCTGGAAATTCTATATGCTTCAAAAGAAGACTGCGACGCGGTAGTAAAAGCATTAACTGAAAACGGATTGTTTTCGGGAGAGGTGCGGAACAAGGACAAAGACGGAAAAATTTTCGTGTCTTTCTTATCAGCAAACCTGTTGTATGACGAGAACAGGAAAGTTATCGGAACAATGGGAATATCACGCGATATTACCGCGCAGAAAAAATTAGAATCGGAGCTTCAGCATATTATCGGCAACGCGACGGATATTATTTACACTGCCGATGTTCAGGGTTATTTTACCTATGTAAATGAATCCGCAACAACTATTCTCGGTTATTCGGTAGAAGAATTAATCGGAAAATTATATGCTGATCTGATCCATCCCGATTATCACAAACTGGCGGAGCAGCATTACGTTAACCAGTTTACAAAAAAATCAACCGATTCCTATTTGGAATTTAAAGCAATTAAAAAAGACGGGAGCAATATTTGGGTAGGACAGAATGTAAAAACGGTATTCAGCGCTGTTGATAAAGGAAAAATAACAGGCTTCCAGGGCATTGTGAGAAATATTAATGAACGGAAAGAAGCCGAGCTGAGCCTTGCCAGGAACGAAGAGAAATACAGGGAGCTTTTTGACAGTTCCTCAGATCTTATTCAGAGCGTTGATGCTTCCGGGAATTTTTTATACGTAAATGCGGCGTGGGAAAAAACATTAGGCTATACTCCACGAGAGATAAAAGAGCTGAACCTTTTTCAAACGATCCACCCGGAAAGCATAGAGCATTATACAGCGATTTTCGGGAAGATCATGGCAAACGGTTATGGCAAAAGTCTCCATCACACCTATAGTATGATTACCAAATACGGTGAAAAGGTAATTGTGGAAGGCGGCCTGAGTATAAAACGCGAAAATGACAAAGTCGCTTCCATCCAGACTTTCCTGAGAGATGTAACTTTCCAGAAGTTGACGCAAGGCGCATTACAAAAGAGTGAAACAAATTTCAGACAGATAACGGAAACGATCAATGATGTATTTTATTTATATAATATCGTAGATAAAAAATACGAATACATCAGTCCGAACTGCGGAAAAATACTTGGGGCCGATCAACAATTCTTTTACAGCGGAAGAAGTCATACATCCGAATTTGTAAATGAGGAGGACATACAAAGGCTTAGAGAAGCAAACACCCTGGTGGATGAAGGAAATACGTATGAGATCGAATTCCGCATTAACCTGAACGGGGAAATAAGATGGATCAGTGAAAAATCTTTTCCTATCAGGAATGCAGAAGGGACAGTAATAAAGAACTCAGGTATCTGCCGCGACATCACAAATGTAAAACAAGCAAGCGAAACGATTTACAACCAAAACATTGAGATCGGACAAAGTATTCTTTATGCAAAAAGCATCCTGGATTCTACGCTGCCATCGGAGACCGACTTTAAAAACATCTTTCCTGAGTCATTCGTATTTTATACTCCCAAAGATATTCTCAGCGGTGACTTTTATGTAGTTGATAATTTCAAAACCAGAGAAGATCGTGCGCTGCCCGCGTTTATTGTCGCAGATTGCACAGGGCATGGCGTACCGGGCGGAATTTTAAATTTATTATGCACAGGACTTATTAGAGAAGCTTTCACCAGCCGAGATGTAAATACGCCGGCCGAAGTGTTGAATTTTGCACGTAAAAGGCTTATAGAAATTTTCCGTTCCAATCGTTCCAAATTTATTTCTGACGGAATGGACGCTGGTGTTTGTGTGATAGATCATGAAGCAGGCAAATTATATTATGCCGGCGCAAATAACTCCTGCTTTATCATCAGGAACAGCGAGCTGATTGAATACAGGGGCGACAGGAAGCATGTTGGCTACAGTCCGGTGCGTACACCATTTACTGATCACATCATTGACATTCAAAAAGGAGATTGCATTTACATGTTCACCGATGGATTTATCGATCAGTATGGCGGGGTGATGTACAAAAAATTCATGCGAAAAAAGCTGAAAGAACTTTTAATCAGCATTCATAAAGAACACATGGATCGCCAGTTTGAAATGGTAGAGCATGAATTCTACGAGTGGAAAGGAACAGAAGAACAAACCGATGATGTTATTTTGCTGGGGGTGAGAATTTAGTTTATCAGTTTTCGGGTTCCCTATCGAGCGCAGACGAGACACCCTATCGAGCGCAGACGAGACACCCTATCGAGCGCAGACGAGATACCCTATCGAGCGCAGACGAGATACCTATTTTCTAAATTTCTTACTTTCCAATTTCCCTTTCCCTGCCTTCTCTTTCCTCGCCACCATCTGCGAATCCTTTTTTCTTTTCAGGAGCTGGCCAAACGGGTACCACATCTGCCCGATAAAATTGTGCGGCACATCATTATCGGGCACACCTAATACCGGCTGCAGCTTCGGATCATCCGGCAAATAATAAGATTTGAAAAGATGATCCCAGATCACCAGTACCGAAGCGTAATTCACACCATACTTTCTCGGAATATTTTTTGCGTGATGCCAGTAATGTGTGTTCGGCGTGATGATGATCTTATTTAAAAAACCGAAGTTTACCTTCACATTACAATGCGAAAAGAATACCAGTGTATAAGCTATCCACATGTACAGTGCAGTACATAGGATATATTTTTCATCCGAAAATCCAAGCAGGCCGAACGGAATCCATCCTAACGGACGCAGAATAAGATATTCCATAAAATGAAAATGTCTCGTCGATGCAAATCCCAAGGTTTCCTGCGCGTGGTGGATTTTATGAAAGGCCCAGAAAAAACTGCTGCGATGCAGAATATAATGCGCTAAGAACTGGAAGAAATCAATCACCACAAAAAAGATCAGGAACTGCACAATAAACGGAAGATGTGAAGGCTCCCATAAAGGAAATGCGACGCCGAGGTCCATCATCCATGCCTTGAAAAAATATTCCAGCGTATACGTCAGAGCGATAAAGCCTATGATACCGAATAAAAAATCAATGAAAAAAAGATAAAAAAGATCGAGCCAGAAACCTTTTCTTCCTGTAACACCGTACTCCTTATTCCGTGGCAGAACATGCTCAACAATGAACATAACTGTCCACACCACAAATAAAACAGTATACGGATTATGTAAAGACGGATGAATGATCATATCCCTCACCGCAGGCCAAACTTTGCCGGCGATGATACTGAATACTTCTGAAAATGCAGGTTCCATTTTACTTAGGGGTGAACTAAGTTAGGAATTAATAATGTGCAACTTAATAATTAAAAATTGTTTTGTTACCAACATCATTTAAAGAAGAAAAGCTCAACGCACATAGAATTATTAATTTGCACATTATTAACCATTAATTTTTTTTACAACTCAAGCAACACCTTCATCAATTCCATCTCCACTTCGTCATGAAACATTCCCGGGCCTTTATGAGAAATCAGCTTGTAATCAGGGTTCGGACGGTAACGGGAAGCATCAGTCTGGCTTTCGTTCACCAGGAAAATTCCAATGACATCTTCCTTCTCCACTTCCTCTTCATTGGAGCGACGGTCAACAATAAATACAAATCCGTTCGGCTGTTTTTTGGCCTGCTCAATTACTTCCTCATTCGTGACCATATAATCGCGGACAATGCGATGCAGCACAACAAGAAAATCGGCGTTGTAAGAAATATTCCCGTGAATAATTTCTTTATCGGGATCAATTAATCTTCCAAGGAATAATTCCGATTTCGAAGTAAGCTTTGCAAGCTCATCTTTGTTCAGCGGAGAAAGCAAGTGAAGCGTTTCTTTGGAAGATGGTATTTTGTAGAGATAACAATTCATAATTCAGTATGATTCAGGCAAAGTTACTGAATATGAATATTAATAAGAATTATAAAAGTGATCGGAACTTAGTGTATTTGTGTCTTAGTGAGAATTCATCCTACACTGAGAATTTCTCATGAAAAACGTTTTGCCACTATTCCGATAACTATCGGAATAGTGGCACTAGAAAAAATGCATGCTTTCACAAGCCCGGAGAGCCCGGCAGCAAGACACCAGAAAAAAACGCGCATTTATCATCAAAAACTTACACCTGAAAGCCAATCGTATGGATTGGATTTGCCATTAGCCTGAATCTTTTCACTTTTGGATCACCCAACTGTACAACTAACTAATTCCGCTCTTATGATGAACAGCCAAACCAGGATTACCGTTCTAGAACTTCTTTCACGTAATAAAGAAAGAGGATTTTCACTGCACGCCGTTAAGGAAGAATTAAGCGAAAGGATCAGTAAAGATGATTCCAAAAAATTATCGGACGCGCTTTCTTTTATTCACACAAATGGACTGGTACAAAATAAACCCGGCTTTCAGATCAATAACGCCGGTGAAGCGCATCTTATTGAATTGAAGATAGAAGCTCAGAAAAAAAAGAGCACAAAAGCAAGAATACTTATTTCAAGTATGATTGTCGTTGTCTTACTCTGCTCAAATATTATCACACTTGCTTATAGTTATTCAGCAAACAATGATCTGAAAGCAAAAGAAACAGAGATTCAACAATTAAAAAGCGTAAAAAGCAGGCCGGTCCTTAAAGCTTCGAACCCTCTGGTTTCAATGCCGTAATTGAATTGGCATCTTTCGACAAGTTCAGAAATACTATTTGCGGAAACATAGTAAAAAAAATGCCAGATCAATTTCCCCGATCCGGCATTTTTAATTACTAATTCATTCTGCCGCTGCGGACTTAAAACTCCGAACTATTCTTTCTTGAACGATGAAATTGCCACTCCGCAACCATCTTCTCCATCAAGAAAACTCAAGCCTATGCAGAAGACGCCTGTCGAATGACTGGTAAATTCGATTGCATCCATTCTTGTTTTTGTGCTTGAGTTATACGTGGTCGCTACCTGGAATTCTCTTTTCATGTTATTGTAAATTGTGATTACAATTCTTCCTTTTAGCAGGGCGTCATCGATTCCGTAAAACCTGTATTTCTCGCCACTGTTCAGCGTAACAGGAAAGTACACATACTCAATAGGGTCTTTCGCCTTTTTCTTTTTCAGGTAGACTTTGTAATCTTTGATCAGGTTGAAATTATTCAATTTCGTTAAAGCCTTCTGGTATAAAGCGGTTTGTGATGCTTCTTTGTTAAAGCTGCATAATATCATAACTGATAAGATCACAATGCTTCTGAGAATATTTTTTTGGGTCTTCATGTTTTCTTATTTTTCAGTTTCGACTAAATATTTATTTCTGATCGCTTCGATTCCTGCGATGATATTGGTAACAGTAACTTCACTGATAGAAACTTTCATTTCTGATTTGTCAATAATAATCAGTTCTCCGTTTACCTCTTTTGTTTCAGGCTGCCTGTAAATGGTGTTGATCTCCACGCTATCGTAAGCAGTCTTGAGCACTTTGAAATCATTCTTCATCATTTTAAAATGATCGATGGTGCTTAATTTTTCAATCAATGCAGAAATGTTTTCAAAAATAATTTTCTGCTCGCCGATACGGGTGCTGATTTCCGGATTGGTTTTGTGGATTTCTGCGAACATGTGCATTCCTTCTATCCATGAACCTATTAAAATGAGCACACTTAATTCACCCCTGTTTTTTTCTCTCAGAAATTCATCAATTTTATTGAAGTTTTTGGTTGAGATCTGGATGAGTGAATCTGCATTGTTTCTATTTTTGGCTAATTCAGCAAGCGTGCTAAAATCAAAAAACTGGTCAACTTTAATATCTTCAGATAGTGTTTTAATACTTTCGAGATATTCAAGCGTATAAAGTGTTTTTTCATTCAGATTAATATATCCAAGGTCAACACCGTAAGCGCCAAATGCCAACGACTGGAAATATTTGTCGCTGTACTTCGATGAGTTTTCGCTCGGGAGAAGCATATCTTTTGAAAAAGCCAGGTTCGCCTTTGAAATGATATCCGCAATTTCAATCGGCTGTGGAAGTGTCCTGATCATTTCATCAAGCACCTCCCGGCTAATCTGAACTTTATTGCCGGAAGCTGTATCGTCAAAAATATCTTTCTCTTTACCGCTGTCTTCCGAGCAGGCTGTAATCATCGTGAGAGAAATAAGTATGCAGCAAAATCTTGTCTTCATGTGATAGCTGTTTTGGGGAGTTTATTGTTTTTTATTTTTAGAGAAAAAGGAAAGCGGGTTTTTGAAAAAAGAAAATAGTTGAATTAGTTTTTTCATTGAATCAAAATACAGTAGAATGAAAGCGATTAAGTTGAGTATCCAGATCATACACAGGTTGTAAAGGAATGTGGATATCTCTTTTCCAAAAATGAATTTTTGGGGAGAAAAGAAATGCGCGTCGAGACCAATGCTATGAGCGCTCTTTGGCGGATCTTTAAATATAGGATCAATGATCTGTATAAGCCGGAAGCCGGTTGAATCGACAAGGATTTTATTTTTTTCTAATGCATTCGTTACCTGTTCTTCCAGGTTTTTATTGGTATACATTTTCTTGCGGATATTTCTTTTCTTCAGCCTGGCTTCCTCTTCTTCGTTTTTATCCAATATGAAATTGTATTTTATGATGAAGAAATTTTTCATCGCCTCCAATGAATCCTCACCCTCACCTACTTTAATAACATGATTTTCATCTTTTGATGCTGCAAACTCCTTGCTAATTGTATTGCTGATCAGGTGGGAAAGAAATATTCTTTTTTGTTTGCCTGTTGCTGAGTCAAGCTTTGTACGCAATTCAACTAATTCGTCGATTTTAGGAATGAGGTAAGATACTCTGTAATTGTATTTACTCACCTGCTTGTCAACTTCGAATATTTCTTTTTCATATTTATTGGTTTCAAAAGTATTGACAACGATGCCTTCATATGCCCACCGTGTAACCATTAAATTTGAAATTGTCGGAACTTTATTGTTTCCTCCTCCCAGCAACTCATTTAATTTTGAAAATTTGAACATTGCTCCTCCCAAAAGCATTTGCGGAATAATGATGAGCGGAATAATGATATAGATCGTTACCGGGGAATTAAACGTGGAAGAAAGCACAAGCCCCATCAGGTTAGCGGAACAGAAAATTGAAAATATGATAATGAAAAACGGAGAAATGTCTCCTGGGATTTCAAGTACAAAAACTCCGACAAGACATAAAATAAAAGATTGTATAGCGGAAATAATAAAAAGAATAAGCACTTTAGAAAAAAGATAGGAAAGCCTGCTGAGGTGCAAAAACTTTTCACGTTTTAATATTTTCTGATCTTTAAAAATTTCTTCCGCACTTACTGTCAATCCTACCAACAATGCAACAATGATGGTCATGAAAAAGAAAGCCGGAATATTCTCATTATTGTAATAAGAATACGTAGATTCCCCGGATGGCCTGTTGATATAACGAATGAGCAGCGCAAGGAATAAGGCCAGCACGGGAACTTCCAATAAATTAATCAGGATATATTGTTTATTGGAAATTTTTGAAAGGGAATCTCTCGTTAAAAAGATCCACCACTGTTTGATTTTCGCCGGGATCTCCGCTTTTTTTATCTTTTCAAACACCTGACCCGGATCGTAAAGCGCCCTGAGAAAATTTTTCCTGTAAAGTCCGTACCATCCTTCAGGATTTATTTTTCGCTTCTGAACATAATTTCCGTATTCATCAATTTCTTTCGCTTCGATGAGATTAAAAATAAGTTCAGGGTTAACGCTTCCGCACGAATGACATTCTGATGTATTGCTATTGACCTGGTTGGTTGTTTTTTTGAAATACAACAATGCTTCTATCGGGTTACCGTAATAAACAGGGTAACCGCCCGTATCGAGCAGGAAAATTTTATCAAACAGCTTGTAAATGTCAGATGACGGCTGGTGGATAACTACAAAAATTAATTTCCCCTTATGCGAAAGCTCTTTGAGCAAGTCCATCACATTTTCAGAATCCCTTGAGCTCAAACCCGAAGTAGGTTCGTCCACAAAAAGAACCTGCGGCTCACGGATAAGCTCAAGCGCAATATTCAAACGTTTTCTTTGTCCGCCACTGATTTTTTTATTCAGCGGGCTTCCTACTTTAATATTTTTTGATTCTTTAAGTCCGAGCACACTTAAAAGCTTCATCACTTTAATGCTCAATTCTTTTTCACTGATATCTTTGAAGCAAAGTTTTGCGTTCAGAAAAAGATTTTGATAGACAGTGAGCTCTTCAATAAGTAAATCATCCTGCGGAATAAATCCAATCACACCATTTACATTCGTAGTAGCGTCATGAATATCGCAGCCGTTGATCCGGATGATGCCATCTGTTACTTTATCGGTACCCGAAAGCACATTCAGTAAAGTTGTTTTTCCGGATCCGCTTGCGCCCATAACTCCCAAAAGTGTTCCCGACTTTTCGCTGATGGAAATATCGCGTAATGCAATTTTACCATTCGGATGATTGTGGGTTTTTATTTCGGAGTAAAAATATACCGTGCTCTCAAAAGTTTCATCGAGGAAATTACTGATGACATCGGAATAAAACAGTGTTCCCCTGGCGTGTCTTATCGAACTGCCCGGTGAAAAAACATTTATTCGTCCGGACTTAACAGCTAACCCGTTAAGATTAATTTCATTTTCTCCACGATAAAGAAAGAAAATAATATTTGATTCACGCACATAATGGAAAAGGCATGTCCCCGGAAAACCGGCAATTTTCATCCGTTTACCCGAAAATTCATTGATCGCTTCGTCTGAAACGAGAATGAAGTCATTTGTAAAATCAGAATAGTCTGTGGAAAAAGCAAGAGTAATGCACCTGTATTCTTCTTTGGAAATATTGAAAACCTCCGCAACCGTTTTTAAAATTTCGGCTCTTAAGCCGGATTCTTTATCATCCTGCAGGATAAATTCATGCAACCTTGCAAAGACAATGATTTTTTGCTTTTGATTTAACGTTTTATTGATTTTTTTACAAATAGAAAGTGTGCGGACCGAATCCTTCATCGAGGTTCTTTTCTGTTCCTCTACTTCAGAACCAACTTTGATAAAGCTTTTATAATATTCAAAGAATTCATTGATCCTGTCATCACTTATCTGGGATTTCAGAAACGATTTCACATAGTCATTATGAATATCGTCAGAACCTCCGTCCTGGTTGGCGATAATGGCAAATAACTGCATCAATGCTTTCAATACTTCTTCGCTCATTTCTTATTTATTATGATGAAATGAGGAGAGATTGATATTCGCCGCAACCGGAATCATTTCAAATGGAATATCAACCATTACGGCATAATTTTCACCTGCTTCCATAATGTCTTCATCTTCCTCATCAAAATACCACTTCACACTGACCTTGGTTTTATTTATAGCGCTATCCTCAATTTTTTTCAGAAACACCAGGAATAATTTTGACGAAACGGTATTAAAAAAGTTGAGCTTGAAATGAATAGTGACTGACGATGGATCTAACGAAAGAAATTTATCAAGCCAATGTAATAGCGGATAAAAGAACGCATAAGCATCTTCGGGTACTGATGTGCCTGAAAAAGATAAAGTTTCTTCAGCAGGGTTAAGGATTACTTCCAGGGTTGTTTTTGTTTTTGCTATAAAAACGGGTTTGATATGCTTGGGCGAAAATATTTCATCAAGCATCACTTCCGGTTTGACTTCCTTGTTGTTAATAGTTAACGTGTCTTCAGGCGTGCATACATAACACCTGTTCTTGTTGATAGGATATCCGTTAACGTAGATATTTTCAGCTTGCAATGATCTGAACAACAGTAATTTTTTTGATCCGCCGAAAAATGCTAAAGCCCCGTAAAGACCGGCAATTCTGATATGTTTAATTTCACTGATCTTATGTATGTCCGCAAGTTGTTCATCTGTAGCATAAAGAACAGACAAACTGTTTACTGAAAAGGGAGTCGATAAAAAAAGAAACTCAACGAGATCTGAAATATTATTTTTTTCCAATCCAAGAACAAATGCAATTGCACGCACCATTTCCATTCTATTCTCTTCGAAACCTTTTTGAAGCCTCGCTTGCTCCATTAAAAAAATAACGAGAATTATTTTTTGTTCATAGCTGAGTTTTTTTGACAAATTCTTTGAGGGCTTCAATGATTGAACAGAATCTTTCATGGAAATCACATAGGGCTTCTGAGTCTGCCCCGATTTCATTTCATTCATAAAGTGTTCATATTCCCCGAGGAAAAAACTGTTGCCTTTTTCATCTAAAAGAGAGGATAGAAAAAAAGTCATGTACGACCTCTCAGGAAGGTTATTGCTATCGCTTTGCTTGGCGCACAAAACAATGAGCTTAACGATATCGGGTAAGGCTGATGCGTCTATTTTATTCACTTAGGGGTAAATTTTGTTTGGCGAGAGCTTTACCGGAATAAAGATTACCGGCAACAATAACATGCCTTTTTTCAGACTTAATGTTGAGTGATGTGTTCATTAGTCGCAGATAGCTATCGGAAACACGGAATGTTTTTCCTTCAAAATTAATCTCTGTTAATCCTTTATAATCTATTCCGTGTAATCCATATAATCCGCGGCAGTTTACAATATGCTTGTGGCGGATTACACGAGTTATACGGATTAAAAACAAAAAAGGATTAACAAAAAAAATTGCGATAGCGCTTATTGACATTTTTAAAAAACTTAAGCCGTTTCTTAGTAAATTAATATCCAATCATTTCGAATTCAATCGCAACGATTTCCTTATACTCTTCGCCTGCTTCAAGCATATCCTCATCGCTTTTATCATAATGCCATTTTACTTTTGCCTGGCTTTCCTCACCGTCAAACATCTCTTCCAGTGCCATAAAAATATCAAGCAGGATTTTCGATGAAGCTGTATTGAAATACTCAAGCTTCACTTCCATTGTCAGCTCTGTGAACTTACTACCTTTTAAAAGATTCAACCAATCGAAAACAGGTTGATAAAACACAGTAACATCTTCAGGCAATGATCGCCCGTAAATAGATATTAAACCGTTCTCTTTGTCAAGTATAATTCCCGGGGTATCTTCTGTACCCACTATTACCACCTTTTCCATTGTCATAGTTTTGTTACTTCTGAAATTTGAGATTATTGTTCTTTTTTAGATGAAATGCTGGTCATTAGTGTAAAGAATGATATTGTTTCGTCGGTTGGATTGAAATGATACTCCAGATTATTTCCTGATTTCCTCGCCATGTCAATGAGTCCAAGTCCTGCTCCCCCGACATCAGAAATATTCGATTTCAATCTCGCCTCTTTGTATAATATTTTAAGACCTTCTTTATCCCTGGAATTGATTTCGTCTATCCTGTTCTTCAGTCCCGCTATTGCAGCATTAGCAATCTGGTTACCGGTGATGATAAAATAATCTTTGTCCTTCATTCCGATTATAAAAATTGCAGGTGAAAATGCTGCCGTATTTTTGTCCGCTGCGGAATATTGATGCTTACAAATATTTTGCAGGCTTTCTATCATGACATTATATACTTTCTTTTTTACGGAAGAGTCGATTCCATCGTGTTCGAAATTCTTTTCTGCTATAGCCAAAACAGATTTTGTTATTTCCTGGGTAAACTCACCTTCATAGATCATTTGAAGGTCCCTGTCCATCATGTCGCGATAGAAGTCATAGAGGATGCTCAACGAAGTTACTTCTATATTCATATTATCAGCTCTTTTTAGTGTTGGCATTTGAACTATTGCTTGTTAAATCGTGCAATAACTGTTCTCATTGAAAAAAAAGTGGTCAGGTCGTTTATCTCATGAAAATTAAATTCAAGCTTCTTGCCTGATTTGCGTGCAATATCGATCAGCGTAACTTCTGATTCAGAAATTTCTGAAGCGCTCAGTGATTTGATAAGAGAAGTGAACAGGTTTTTCAAATCTTCAGAGTCCATCATATTTATGGCATACAGCTTTCGTTTCATTTCATCGACCTGTTCATTTGGAATTACTTTTCCGCTGAAAATAAAAAACTCCTGGTCGTTTTTACCGAGCATAAAAATTGCGGAGGGATTCTCCTCCTGCGTAGTCGTCTCCGTCATGCAGATATTCTGGAGGCATCCCATCATAATATTGAATATCTTTTTTTTAATAGCCGTTTCGGTCCCCTCCTTCTCCAGCTTGTTTTCCGCCATGGTAAGCAGTGACTTGGTCACATCCTGTGAAAAATGTCCTTTATAACACAGCATGTAATGCTGGTGAAACATTTTTTTATGGATCGCGGGAACAAAATTCAAATCAATTTCTTTCATCATAGTTGTAAGCTTGTACTGTTAATCCTTCTTCAGAATCCTAATCCGATTACCAGGACATCGTCGATCTGTTTGTTATCGCCTCTCCAATTTTCAAATGCATTTTCAAGAGCGTCTTTCATTTCCGACATATTATTTCCCGGAGTTTTTAATATCAATTCTTTTAACCCGCTCGTCATTATTTTCTTTTCATTAGGCCCGCCAATCTGGTCCGGGTATCCGTCTGAAAAAAGAATCACACTCTCTCCCTTTTCTAAGCTGAGGACGTGTGTGGTAAAAGTGTTTTTACCTTTGTAATGGAGTCCGCCGATCGGAAACTTATCGCCACTGATGACCTCGAGTATTCCATTGCGAAGAAGAAACATCGGCCGGTGTGCACCTGCATATTTCAGCTCGCCGGTTTCGAGATTATAACGGCAAAGACCGATATCCATTCCACTGTTTGAATCACTTCCTGGCACATCCTGTTTTAAAGTGCGCACAACAGCGTGATGCAGCTTCAGAAGAATATCGCCGGGATCAAGAATAACAGATCCATTGGCTATATCATTCAACAGAAGATTTCCGATCATCGACATCATAGCACCGGGCACTCCATGTCCTGTACAATCAACAGCAGCGATATAAACGTATTGACCCCGTTTCAGGTACCACGGAAAATCCCCGCTAATAATATCTTTCGGACGATAAAGAACAAAACTGTTCTTCAGATACGTACAGATATCCTGCTCGGTCGCATTTATTGCCAGTTGAATTTTTCTTGCATAATTGATACTTTCTGAAATACGTTTATTCTGTGCGTCTACCAGAACTTTTGTTTGTTTAAGCTCTGCCAATGTTTCGGCCAACTGTTTCTTCATATCACGCTCACGCCAGGTGGCAGAGATGAGGTGCTTATTTGTAGTTTCAAGCTCTGAAAAAAACAACTTCATCTGTTCAAGTTCCAGTTGAAGCTTTTGGTTTTCATCCGATTG
>JALYQL010000069.1 GCA_030855855.1 Bacteroidota bacterium
GCATTGGGGAGCTGAAAAAACCCATGATCTTTACCTGAATTTTTTCGGAAGAAACGGAATTGATGGTGCCGGAATGCAAACCGATATCCAGGCGCATGATGGTTTGTATGTCAATGCTTATTGGTCAGGAACAGGCATGTTGTTCGGTGATGGCGATGCAAATCAATATTACCCGCTTACATCGCTTGAAATTGTCGGTCATGAATTCACACATGGTGTTACACAACACACGGCGGGACTCGTTTACGCAGGTGAATCAGGTGCGTTGAATGAATCGTTCAGCGATGTTTTCGGCAACACGGTTCGTTTCCTTTACAGTCCGAGCGTGGCTACATGGTTTGTCGGCGACCAGATTGTTATTCCTAGCATGGGCGGCACTCCTTTCCGTGATATGTCAAATCCAAATGCATTTCAATGTGCAGATACTTACGGCGGTTTGTTTTTTAATAATGGCGACATTGTACACTATGATTCCGGGATTCAGAATTATTGGTATTATTTATTGTGCACAGGCGGAACAGGAACGAATGATATAGGAAATAATTTTGCTGTAACCGGCATAGGAATTCCTGATGCAATTCAAATCACTTACCGCAACCTTGCCACTTACCTGACTCCGAATTCGACTTTCGCGGATGCAGCAGCGTATGCAGCACAATCTGCTGATGATCTTTTTGGCGGATGTTCCAACCAGCTCATCCAGACCGCGAATGCATGGTATGCGGTTGGTGTCGGTACGCCATTTAACGGCGTCGTCACCGCGGCATTTGATGCGACACCACAGATTTCCTGCTCAGCTCCTGCCACTGTTTCATTCCTGAATAATAGCTGGAACGGGACTTCTTACCAATGGGATTTCGGCGATGGAAATAATTCCACTGCTGCCAATCCTACACATACCTATCTGCTTCCCGGAACTTACAACGTCACATTGATCGCGACCGGAACCGGAAATTGCATTGGCGCGGATACACTTGTGATCAATGGCGCTGTAGTTGTTAATAATGTTCCCGGGCCTGTTCCTGCAAACTGCACACCGGCTACTACGGGTTATTGCTGCGGTTACGGAATTACCAATGTGAACATCAATACGATTAATTGGAATTCGGCGGATGCTATTGATAATTACAGCGATTTCACCTGCGCGGATTCTTCCCTAATGGTTGCGGGCAGCGCCTATATGCTTAACGTAACTGTAAATTCAAATTCTGCTACATATCCCGAACGTGTAAGTGCGTGGATCGATTATAATAACGACGGACTTTTTAATATGACGAATGAGTTGGTGTATTCCGATAACGGATCTGCGCTTTCTGTGCATTCGGGGATTGTGTACACTCCTGTAAGCGCTTCCCTGAATACACGCCTGCGTATGCGCGTGATCTCTGACGCTTCTGCGAATACGATAACAAGCGCCTGTTATACACCGCAACGCGGCCAGGTGGAAGATTACATGGTTTATTTCATCGCCAACGCATTCCCGCCGGATGCCAATTTCATTGCGAACATGACAACAATCCCGGTGGGAACATCGATCAATTTCAATGATCTTACGTTAAACGCGCCTACTTCATGGAATTGGACATTCACCGGCGGATTTCCCGGAGCATCATTCACACAAAATCCGGTGAACATTCTTTATAATACCGCAGGAATTTACCCGGTAAAATTAGTCGCGACAAATGGCTTCGGCTCTGACAGCCTGACGCAGGTTACGTATATCAACGTAGTGAATTCCGCGAATATTTGCCAGAGCACGGTGATGACCGCTAATTCAGGTGTGCTGTATGATTCCGGTGGACCTACAGGTGATTATATCGACCTTGAAAACTGTAGCTTCCTCGTTGATCCTTGCGGAACAAACCTGCAGCTTTCATTTACACAATTCGATCTTGAATGGAACTACGATTTCCTTTCCATCTATGACGGAACAAGCGCTGCTGCTCCCCTGCTCGGATCTTACACAGGAAATACATTGCCACCAACGCTCACTTCTACATCAGGAAAATTATTCATCGTGTTCAGCTCCGACTGGTCGGTCATAGGAACAGGATTCGAAGCTAACTGGACTTCCACTCCGACGGGCAATCCACCGGCAGCAAGCTTCAGCTATACACCTTCTGCCCCTGTAGTTTTGACACCAATACAATTTACTGATCAATCATTAAACGGGCCAACAGCATGGTTCTGGAATTTCGGCGACCTCACCACTTCGAGCCAGCAAAATCCAAATCATACTTACGCATCCGCAGGTACATACAGCGTTACACTTATTGCGATGAATTGTATTTCCAGCGACACGACGGAATTCGTAATTAGTATTCTTCCGGACGGAATTGAAGAAAATTCATTGGCTGGTAATTTTTCTTTTTATCCTAACCCTTTTTCGTCAACAGCAACTATTCAGTTCAGCGATGAAACAGCGCTTGCCGGAATCAAGATCGAGATCACGGATCTGAGCGGAAGAATTCTGCAGGTAATGGCTCCCCGGAATCATACCATTGCATTTGATCGCGCCGGACTTTCTTCGGGTATGTATTTTATTAATGTGTATGAGAATGGGAAGCTGGCGGGTAGTAAGAAGATTGTTTTGAATGAATAGTAGTACATGCGGCAAAAAAACAGAAGTAATCAACAATGCCTTTTCACCACTTACCTGTTTGTCAATGAAAGAATTTAATAAAAAAGAGCACTGGGAAAAAATCTATTCCACCAAAGAGTTGAAAGATGTAAGCTGGTTTCAGCCCGTGCCTGAAACCTCTATTGATTTTATAAGACAATTTAATGTTCCGAAAACTGCCCATATCATCGACATTGGCGGAGGAGATAGTTTATTTGCAGATCATTTACTGGAGCTTGGATACGAGAATATAACGGTACTTGATATTTCAGCAACAGCATTGGAAAAAGCAAAACAACGATTAGGCGAAAAAGCGGCAAGGATTAAATGGATAGTAGCTGATGCTTCTACATTTGTTCCTGCCCAACAATATGATTTCTGGCATGACAGGGCCGCATTCCACTTTTTCACGAAAGAGAAGGATATTGCAAATTATATCAGCGTTTTAAAAAAGGGAATTAAACCTTCTGGTCATTTGATATTGGGAACGTTTTCTGAACAGGGTCCGAAAAAGTGCAGCGGCATTGAGATCAGGCAGTACACGGAAATCTCAATGGCTGAAAAACTGAAAAAGTTGTTTAACAAAATAAAATGTATTACAGTAGATCATAAAACGCCGTTCGATACCATTCAGAATTTTATCTTTTGCAGCTTTCAGAAAAAGACTGAACTTGCGTGAGCGTGCAATATCTGATTAGATCCAATTGATCGCGCCGGACTTTCTTCGGGTATGTATTTTATTAATACGTTGAGAATGGAAAGTTCGTGGGTAGTAAGAAGATTGTTTTGGAGGATTAGAATGTATGAATCCCATGGTAGCAGCACAATTATTACAATTTGAAAAGTTACTTTTTGATTTAAAAATCAAATCTTTGGATTACCTGAAACCAGGTATAACCGGAGATTTAATTGGATCAGAAATTGGAGAAATCTATCCATTGATCGGGAGCAACGTTATAATTAATGATCTTTATTCATGGCATAATGGAACTATTACCAATTATACACAGGGCACAGAAACGTTTAAGATCACTCCCCGCTTCTTTTTTAATTCAATAAATAGTATTAAAGAAATTGTAGGAGGTGCTGATAGTGTCTTGGAATTTAAATTACGAAATCAAATTCCTTTATTTTCCACTGGTCATGGCGAATACTTATCTGTAAATGTTTCTCAATTATCCAGTGACCCACAAAACGCAGGTCTTTTTTATGTGAGCACTTGGAATCCTGAATTTGAATTTTATACTCTTATGTTTGATAACGTTTTTACTTTCCTTGAAACTACAATCGAATGCCTGGAAAACGGAGCGTATTATAAAAATGAAGATGGTGTATTGGAATTGGATTTTGATAAGGAATATGAAATTGCAACAAGGCTAAATAAAAAAGCTACTTATTGGAGAGATTAATCCTGATTAAAGACCAAAACGCATTGGTTTGGTATACTTTAGGAAACTACTATAAAAAAGAAAGTCACATTCCTGTACATTTACAGGATGGAACTGGTAGAACACGATAAACGGAAATGTCCTTCACATTTATCCACGGTGCAATGCACTAAAATGCTGTTGCCGGTAAAAGACGCGCTCGACATACTAAGCGGCAAGTGGAAATTGCAGATCATTCTCGCGCTGACATTCGGCAAGAAAAGATTCAAGCAGATCCAAAGGGAAATTCCGGGACTTACGCCGAAAATGCTTTCCAAAGAGTTAAAAGAGCTCGAAATAAATGATCTTGCTTCCCGCCAGGTGTATGATACTTCGCCCGTGACGGTGGAATATGAGCTTACACCTTACGGCAAAACGCTGAAGCCGCTCAGCGGGGAATTGCACAAATGGGGAACGAAGCACCGGAAAAGAATTATCGCAAGACAATAATTTCTCTCCCGAAAAGAGGCTAAATTTCAGGTATTCAACCAACTAAAAGCGATTTCCTCCGCCCGGAAAAATTCCCCGGAATAATCCGGCAGGCTGCTTTTCGATTCAAACTCTTTATTACTTTTGCACCGGAGAAATGGCAGAGTGGTCGATCGCGGCAGTCTTGAAAACTGTTGACTGTAATAGGTCCGGGGGTTCGAATCCCTCTTTCTCCGCTTCAAAATTTACTAAAAACACCATCCTGACCAGATGGTGTTTTTTTGCTTTATATATCCCTGAAAATATGTTTTACACTTACATTCTAAAAAGCCTGAAGGACAACCGTTTTTATTATGGGAATACCGGGACACTCGGAATGAGAATTAAAGCGCACAATTCCGGGAAAGTCAGATCAACCAAGGGCAGGAGACCTTTAGCTCTTCATTATAATGAATGCTTTGAAACCAGGCAGGAAGCAATTAAGCGGGAAAATTATTTCAAATCTATTGATGGGTATAACTGGCTAAAAGAAAACGGCATCATTTAAATTTAGGAGTGGTCGATCGCGGCAGTCTTGCTCCGTAGGAGTCCCTTCGGGAAAAACTGTTGACTGTAATAGGTCCGAGGGTTCTGGCGAAGCCATCCCTTTGGGAGAATCCCTCTTTCTCCGCAAAAAGGGACTAAGAATTATTAAAAATTCTTAGAGCCTGTTTAAATTTTGTTCAATAATAATTTTATAGCAGATAATTTGACCATTGCCTCAGATGACTCGGCCAGCAACTCATAATTTCTGCACAATCTCCTGTCATTATCAAACCAGGAAAAAGTTCTTTCAATCACCCATCTTTTATTCACGGGTTTAAAATCGGTTGAATCAGAATCCGTTCTCATTACGACTTTGA
>JALYQL010000080.1 GCA_030855855.1 Bacteroidota bacterium
GCAGATATACTGGAGAAATCAGGCTGTGCGCTGGCGGATGTTTTTCGTAGCCTTGCAGATTTAAAACAGGATAAAGAGAATCCGGCTGACCCGAATACGGTTGCGGCGTTGAATGCAGCGCGGGAAAAAGCGGTAAAAAATTATTCGGAGAATGTAAGGGAAATGCAGCGTTATAATTCCTATTCGTTCGGAATGAAAAAGCTCGGTTGGGCAAATGTGGATTGCCTGGCGTATGGCGGGAAGCTGATGTTTTTAAATGCGCATATCGACGGAGCAGATGCCAATACGCAAGTAAGATTAATTGTTCCCGGCAGAAATATTTTTATTCCGGGTTACAAAAGACCAAATGGAGATTATTCATTCACACACGGCGAGCAAGAGACTATGGCATCCTACCCGGCCGGTGACGAAGCATATATTGTCGCAAGAAGCGGGAGTGGCGACAATATAAAATTCGATGTGAAAAAGATAATTTTCGGTCAAAACAGAATTGAAAACGCGTCGCTTCATGAAGGAACAGAAGACGATTTAGCGAATGCATTAGGAAATGGTTCGGCAGACAAAGAAGAGCCGCAAAAAGAAATTGATGACTGGTATACAAAAGTACTGCGATCCGGCGGCGGATGTCTTTGTCAGCCTAATGGGGGAATTGGTAAACAGGTAAAAGTTTACTGAAGAAGGAATATTTCAGTGCGATTTCAGCGGCAGAAAATAAGCGGCACTGGCAGGCAAGAATTTTTTTAGACCGTTACCAACAGGTCCGCAATTATCTTTTTCATTGGTAATTGGTAATCCGGTAATTGGTAATCATTTCCCTGCCACTTTCTTTTCAAGGCAATTTAAGCGCCCCCCTCTTCCATTATATCAGCATAATTTATATCAGAATGTGTTGCGGAATAAAAACACTTCCCGTTCCTGATCAGCAACACCTGCGGGGACTCGTGCGTAATTCCAAAACGCTCTGCAATCGCATTGGAAACATCCCGGTGTTTCAGCAGGTCGAGGAAATAAGGAATTACGTTTTCATTGTCAGCATCTTTCCAGTTTCTTTCCAACCGGTTAAGGGCAACATGACAAATATTGCAACGATCACTGTGCTTGAAAATAAGTACAGGAGTTGTTTCGGATGTGGCTACCAGCTCGTCCAGCTGCGCGATTGATGTAAGGTTTTTCCAATTCATAAATAAATATCAAGCAATAATTGTGCGGAAAGTCAGGTTTATCCTCGGGCGTTTAACTTTTGTTGTCGGCGGCAAGCGGTGCATCCAGTTCAGCTGTGTTTCGCCTTTCATCACCAGCAGGCTTCCGTGTTCAAGGATCAAAGAAACGGATTCCTTTGTTCGTTTGTGCTTAAATAAAAATTTACGTTCCGCGCCGAAGCTGAGTGAGGCAATGACCGTCACACCGCCCAATGATTTTTCATCGTCGCTGTGGTACGCCATTCCTTCATCGCCGTTGTGGTATAAATTAAGCAGGCAGGAATTAAAAGAGTGTTCTGTTTTTTCTTCTGCTATTTTTTTGAGCTCCAGCAGTTTGTTAGTCCAGGGCAACGATTGTTTCGTGGTGCCGGAATAGGTATAGGGAAATCCGTTGTCGGCATACCACGCTACTTTTCTTGCAGTGATAAAATGTTTCCCGAAAATCACCGCCTCATCATTTTTCCATGCAATATTATTCAAAAGCGTTTCGTAATAATGATCTGCTTTTTCCCGTGAGAAAATTTTTCCGCAATAATTCACAACACCATCATGCGGCAAAATATTTGAAACCCGGTCGTTGTTGAAAAGATCCATTTAACTCATTGGTAATTGGTAATACGGCACCGAAGGCGTCCCCTTGGGATAATTGGTAATTATTTTATTTTTTCCCACCAGCGCGACGATGTAAAATTATTCATATCCATCGCTTCCCCGATCATCGGTGTAAATAATGGAAATCCTTCTTTTTCTGCTTCTTTCGTCACACGTCTGATCGGATCGTCCCAGTCGTGTTTTGACAACGCGAATTTTGCCCAATGAACCGGCAATGTTTTCGTCGCTTTCAGATCTTTTGACGCGGCCACAACTTCTTCGGGAGAAGCGTGAATGTACATCCAGAAATCATTGTATTGTCCGCATTCCATAATGGCAAGATCAAAAGGCCCGAATTCATTCCCGATCTTTTTAAAATGTTCGCCATACCCGGAATCGCCCCCTATAAAAATACGCATCACGGGAGTGGTGAGAACAAAACTGCTCCATAATGCCTGCGCTCTTTTAAATCCGCGGCCCGAAAAATGCCGCGCCGGCGTTGTATTGACTTTAAAGCCACCTTCCAGCACCACTTCATCGCCCCACTGTGTTTCAGTGATCAGCCCGGGATCAATTCCCCAGCGCTCGAGATGCGCGCCGACACCAATGCTGGTGATGATCTTTTTAATTTTCGGTTTGAGCGCGCGGACCGTTTCATAGTCAAGATGATCCCAGTGATCGTGCGTGAGAAATAAATAATCGACCTCCGGAATATCCGCTGCGGTATAAACATCGCTTCCTTTAAAGCTGCGCGTGGTGAATTTTACCGGTGATGCCGCTCCACTGAAAACAGGGTCGACAAGAATTCGTTTGCCGGCCACCTGCATAAAATAGCCGGAGTGCCCAAACCAGACGAGCGTATTTTTTTCTTTGTCGAGCTCATGAAGAATTGTTTTTTGAGAAGGCAGGGATTGCGGAGGTTTTGCATTTTTATTTCTGTAGAAAAAAAAATAGCGTGCTACTTTCCAGAAGGTAGCGCCGTTGCTGAAATCGGGTGTGTGTTCTATGTTTTCAAACTTTCCGTTTTTGTAAACAGGCGATTTTCTAATCAGTTCCATTCGTTCACCAGATGGCGTTCTGCCGAATTTGGGAAGACGGATGAAAAGAACAGTAGCAAGAATAAAAAGAGGAATGATAAAAAGTAATAGAACCCACATACAGCAAAGATATTTTGTAAAATGAAGAATCAGCTATTGTATAATCGTTTTGGACGGGCTGATTATTTTATGGGGGAGAAATTAGGTATCTCGTCTTTGCTCGATACCGAAGATTGGATTCTAGCAGCTTTTGTCCACAGAATTAAAAATAAAAAGACGATGATTTTCATCACCGTCTTTTCAGAGGTCCCGTCCAGATTCGAACTGGAGTAGCAGCTTTTGTCCCGACAGCGGTCGGGAAGCCTGGCCGCTTGGTCACAGAATTAAAAATAAAAAGACGATGATTTTCATCACCGTCTTTTGCGAGTTCCCGTCCAGATTCGAACTGGAGTAGCAGCTTTTGTCCCGACAGCGGTCGGGAAGCCTGGCCGCTTGTCCACAGAATTAAAAATAAAAAAAAGACGATGATTTTCATCACCGTCTTTTGCGAGGTCCCGTCCAGATTCGAACTGGAGTAGCAGCTTTTGCAGAGCTGAGCCTAGCCGCTCGGCCACAGGACCATAAACTGTCCCTTGTTACAGGGGACACAAAAGTAATAAAAACAGAGTTAACAGCGAGAAATCATTTAATACTCCTTCAAAAGCTTAATGTGAAGCCAGTTGCAGCTCTTTACGTACTTCTGCTTCCATTTTTTGCTTCAGGCGCTCCAGGGAAGCATCAACCGCACGAAAAGCAATCTCACAATCTCCATCAGCATCAATCACAAGCGGTTGGGTCGAAAAAACAATCTGCGGATTTTCATAGCTTTCAAAGGTAGAAAGCTGGCTCATAATTTCTTTGTATTGACTCACAAGACTGTCCATTCCGGAACAAAACGCCGGAATACTATCGGAAGCATCGAGCGTGGCGGCTTTCACTATTTCATTCAGCGCGGCTTTCATTGATGGATACTCTTACGCCACAAACCGCTTCAGTTGCATTTTGGATTCCGTTTCACCGTGCTGGTTTACCCATAGAATGCTATTGGCATGCGCTTTATTCCATGCAAGCTGGTAAGCATGAATGGAATTGAGCGAAGGGATCAGCTCGTCGCTAAGTGTGTGAAGAGAAGGATTTGTTACTGCCTTATCCGCAAATCCGCAGGAAAAAAGAGCCAGGAAAGCTAAGCCGAAAAGAAACTTTTGCATAAGGAGTATTTTGGGAATAACAAGTTGCAAAAAAAACTCAACCCTCCACGGTCACCGAAACTTTATCCACAGCCCCATTCATAGGAGGAACAATTTTCGTAACGCTTACTTCAAATGTGTTAACAGAAGGATATTTTCCCCTCAAAGCATTAATAATGCGCTGCGCCACATGCTCAATAAGTTTTGAACGAATCGCCATTTCTGCTTTCACGCATTCGAACACCACGCAATAATCAACAGTATCATGCAATTCATCCGTCTGCGAAGCTTTCGAAAAGTCGGTGTCAATAATTACGTCCACAACATATTCGCCGCCGATAATTCCCTCTTCAGGCAAACAACCATGATAAGCTCGCAGGCGGATTCCATTGACAGTAATTATTCCCATGGATTGATGCACGAATTATGAATTACGATTTATGCAGTTTCTTCTTGTCAGACTGAGTGTTTTTTGTCAACAAAAAGCTTAATTGTAATTGAAATTTCTCTTTGACAAAAAATGTATCGAAGGCGGACAAGAAGCGACGCGAGCATTCTTTTAAGGTAATTTCTCCAGCGCAGCGTCAAGCCTGCGAATGATAACTTCTTTACCAAGTAATTCCACCATCTCAAAAAGCACCGGTCCCCCACCCGCTCCACTCACACACACACGGAAAAGCTGCATCACATTTCCCGGATTTGTTCCGGTTATCTCAGCAGTATGTTTGAAAGCAGATTCAAGATCAAGCGCATTCCATGCAGAAAGAGCGCTATACGTATCTTTCATAGCAACAATAAATTTTTTCGAATCCGCAGTCCAGCGTTTTTTGATCACGCCCTCATCATACACTGTCGGATCTTCAAAGAAAAATTTCCCCTGCTCATAAATTTCATTGACGAAAAACACTTTCTCCTTCATCAACCTGCAAACCTCAACGAGAAACGGAGAATTTTGAATGTTGAATGTTGAATCTGAGGAGAGCAATTCCGCTAATTCAGCATCACTCCGCTTCCGCAAATATTGCTGATTAAACCATTTCGTTTTTTCCGCATCGAACTTCGCACCCGATTTGCTCACACGCTCAATCGAAAACGCTTCTATCATTTCATCCAACGTATACAATTCCTGGTTGCCGCTTCCATGCCAGCCCAAAAGCAAAAGCATGTTGATAAATGCTTCCGGGAAATAGCCGCTTTCACGATAGCCGGTGAATTTTTCAGGAATGCCGGTTTTAATATCAGGCATTTCTCCCGACAACGGAAAAACAGGAAATCCCAAACGGTCGCCATCGCGCTTCGATAATTTTCCGTTTCCATCCGGGCGCAGCAGCAAAGGCAAATGCGAAAACTGCGGCATCACCTCTTCCCACCCGAGAAAACGGTACAGCAGCACATGCAAAGGCGCAGAAGGAAGCCACTCTTCACCACGGATAACGTGGGTGATTTTCATGGTGTAATCGTCGACAATGTTTGCCAGGTGATACGTCGGCATTCCGTCGCTTTTGAACAATACTTTATCATCGAGCTGCGAAGTGTGCACCACCACCCAGCCGCGGATGAGATCATTCAAACGCACTTCTTCATTACGCGGAATTTTCGCACGGATCACATAATGATCGCCGGAATCAATTCGTCTTTTCACTTCATCTTCGGAAAGCGTCAATGAATTTTTCAGGTTCTGGCGCGTGATGGCGTTGTAGGAAAAACTCGCCTTCATCGCTTCGAACTTCGTGCGCTGTTCATCCAGCTCTTCCTTCGTGTCAAAAGCATAATAAGCATTGCCAGAATCGATCAGCTGCTTTGCATATTGTGCGTAAACGCCGGCATCTTTTCGCTCGCTCTGCCGGTAAGGCGCATGCGGACCATCACCGAAACCTATTCCTTCGTTGGGTTCAATGCCGCACCATTTTAATGCTTCTACAATGTAATTTTCCGCACCCGGAACAAAACGCTCCGTATCGGTATCTTCAATGCGCAGGATAAAATCCCCGCCATGTTTTTTCGCGAATAAATAATTATACAAAGCCGTACGCACACCGCCCATATGAAGCGGGCCTGTAGGACTTGGTGCAAAACGCACTCTTACTTTCCTGTTTTCTGACATGCTGCAAAGATAGTATTGCGTAGTGAGTATTGGCTATGGGGAAGGATGATATTCTTTGCGTTACTAAAAATAGACCTTCAATTCAGGACTAATAAAAATCCTCCCGTTCCCGTTATACCGCATCTGGTAATGAAAAGTCACATGCTCGCACACCACAGGAAAATTCGTCCCGGAATTATTCACATAAAAAATGCCGTCATTAAAATATTCAATTCCCTGCAGCACGCCACTCGTTGCTTTAGCGGCCGCAAGCTTTTTCAAAACACGCTTTTGCATGAATGAAAAAGAAAAAGCCTTCATCAGCTTTTTATTCTCTTCATGAAATTGCTTTGTGACGTGCGCGGAATAACGGCAGTTTTTTATCGAGCTCAGCTTGCGCCGAATGCCGACAGCACAGGAATTAATTTATTTCCCTCCAGCTTTCTTCCCATCTGCGGATTGATTTTGTTCCACCAGTAGTCGCCGAAAATTTCCGGCCCAAACGAATATTTCTCATCGCGCAATGCATACGTATCGCGGTAATTTCCATTGGCCAGCACACAATTCGCCGTGATCGCATCCCAATCCTCCGTATCAAAGCATTTCGCAATCGCGTTTACATCCCAGTCTTTAAAATCAAGATCGATCCAGATGAGATAATCAGAATTTTTCAGCCCTTCATCCGCGGCGATAATATCGAGCACTTTATTTCTCGCGTTCGAGATCATTTCCACACGAAAAGGCTGGTAATTCCAGGTGCGTGCTGTTCCGCTCTGCAGTAATTCTTCCTCAGAAAACTGCTCGCATTTCACGATCACTTTTTCTCCGGCAATTTTCTGCAGCTTCTCTTTCGTCGTGTCCGTCGAATTATTTTCATAAATGATAATCTTATAATCTGAAAACAAAGCAGCAGTCTCACGAAGCTTTTCCAGCGTTTGTCAATCGTAGCTTCCACATTCCTGCAAAGCCCGGCAATAATTACTTTTTTATTGATCTCGCTCATTTGCTTACGAAGATAAACCTTCGCGCATGGCTTTCGCACATTCTGATAGATATCGGGATCAAGATTCAAAACTATTTGTGCCCGAAGTTTATTCTGATTTTGAATTTCGAATCTTGAATTTTTGAATCTTTGTCCCCGATGCTACTTCTCAACCCAACCAACTGGAAAGATTACGAACTTCTCGATACGGGCAATTTCGAAAAGCTCGAACGTTTTGGTCAATACATTACCATTCGTCCGGAGCCACAAGCGGTTTGGGATCGCACGCTTACTGAAGACGAATGGACTAAAATGGCGCATGTGAAGTTTGTGCCCAAGAGCAGTTCAGCAGGCGAATGGAAAAAACTGAAGCCAACTCCTGATCGCTGGAATATTTCTTATGCGATGGAAGGCGGCAAGGAAATTACGTTTCGTCTTGCGCTGACTTCTTTCAAGCACGTCGGGGTTTTCCCGGAGCAGGCGGTGAACTGGGAATATATTTTTTCTTCCATCGGTGAAATGAAAACGCCGAAGCCGAAATTCCTCAACCTTTTCGCATATACAGGTGGTGCGTCATTGGCGGCACGTGCGGCAGGCGCAGATGTTACGCACGTCGATTCGATAAAGCAGGTGGTTACGTGGGCGAATGATAACATGGCGCTTTCGAATCTTGATAATATTCGCTGGCTGGTGGAAGACGCGATGAAATTTGTAAAGCGGGAACAGCGACGTGGAAATAAATACAACGGAATTATTTTAGATCCGCCCGCATATGGTCATGGACCAAACGGCGAAAAATGGAAGCTGGAAGAAAATATAAATGAGATGGTGAAAGGTGTAGTGGAATTGCTCGATGAGAAGGAGCATTTTTTAATCCTCAACGCCTACTCGCTCGGATTTTCCGCAATGATTCTGGAAAATCTTTTTCCGAAAATGAAAAATTCGAAATTAGAAACAGGAGAATTATTTTTGAAAGGAAAATACGGCTCAACATTGCCGCTTGGCGTTTTCGGAAGATTAAAAAATCTGTAATTTAAAATGCGCGGAATACTTTCCTGCTTTTTTCATCGGTAATTGGTAATTCCGTAATTGGTAATCACCTGCTCTTCCTGTTCTGCTTCTTATATTTCTTATTCTTCAGCCCAAATGTTTCTTTCCCGCTGATCAATTTCGAATTCGTCTTCTGCATTTTTTTGCACGACGAATTACAACTCTCCCCCAAAAGAGCCAGGCTGAAAATTCCCACAAAAAACATCGCACGTATCATGACTTTAGAACGGTTTTTGCTGTGAAATATTGTAGCGTACGAATTACGAATCTGTACGAATATACGAATGGGCTGGAAGAGAAATTCACTTTTCGGGATTCGTATATTCGTACAGATTCGTAATTCATCCCCCCGGGCGTGTGTGGATTTCGCGTGCTGCAAGCATCTTTTAACAAAGTATTCCCTCTAAATCCGTAACCAACCAATAGGGAATCCGTTATTAATAAGTTAAATTTGCCATAGCAACTTCTATTGGAAGGCACGAAGATGGAAAATACAAGCAGCAGCTACGATACCCTGATTGGTAAGCTCGATGAGTTTATCAGGAAGTTTTATAAAAATCAGCTTATACGCGGATTACTTTACGCGACAGGAATTCTTGTAAGCGGATTTTTGGTTTTAACCGTGCTCGAATATTACGCGCACTTCGATATTCTCGTTCGCACTATTCTATTCTGGAGCTTTATTCTTGCTACAGCCGCTGTGATTTCCCGCTTTGTATTTTTCCCGCTTTTTAAGCTCAACCGTATCGGCAAAATTATTTCGCACGATGAAGCAGCAAGCATAATCGGCAGGCATTTTAGCAATGTGCAGGATAAGCTGCTTAACGTTTTGCAATTGCGCCGCACCGAAGCTGCCGGTGGAACATCGCCCGCATTGATCCAGGCCAGCATCGACCAGAAGATCTCGGAATTAAAGCCTGTTCCCTTCTCTTCCGCCATTGACCTTCGCCAGAACCGCAAATACGCGAAATTCGCCCTCATCCCGTTATTGTTGATTGCCGTCATCGTTTTCACCAACGCGCAGATCATCACCGAAAGCACGAACCGCCTTGTCAACCACGGCGAATTTTTTGAAGCCAACGCGCCTTTCAAATTTGAAATTCAGAATAAAAGCCTCAAAGCAGTGGAGAATGAAGACTTTCCGCTCGATGTAAAGCTCACCGGCCAGGAAATTCCGCAAAGCGTTTTTATCCTCGTTGATGGTAACGAATATCCGCTCAACCGAGAAGGCACGATCAATTTCAATTATATTTTCCGCAACCTACAGAAATCGAAAACATTCCGCTTCACCGCCGATGGATTCACATCCAAAGAATACACGCTGGAAGTATTGCCCAACCCGATCGTGCTCAATTTCGATGTAGAGCTTCAGTACCCGAAATACACGAAGAAGAAAAATGAAGTGCTCAAGAACACCGGCGACCTGGTTGTGCCCGCGGGAACAAACATCGTCTGGAAATTCAACACACGCGCAACCAAAAACTTTCTCTTTGCATTAAGCGATTCTTCCTATACACTCAAGCAAAGCGGCGACAATTCATTCTCTTTTGCACGTCGTTTTCTCGAGAGCAGGAATTATTCGTTGCATACAGAAAATGAATTTTTGAAAAGCAAAGATTCCATCCGTTACAGCATCAATGTTATTCCCGATCTGTATCCTGCTATTTCCATCGAAGAGAAAAAAGACACCGTTTCCCGGCTCAAATTATATTTCACCGGCGAAGTAAAAGACGATTACGGATTTACACATCTTGCTTTTGTATATCACACATTAAGCAAGAAAGATTCTACCGGAAAAGAGATTGCCGATAAAACGATTACCGTAAAAATGGCGGTGAGCAATTCACAGCAGCGTGACCAGTTTTATTATTACTGGGACCTTTCAAAGATTGGCGTAGAAGCCGGAGATGAAGTGGAATATTACTTTGAAGTTTCGGATAATGATGGTGTGCACGGCGCAAAAACAACACGTTCTCAGCGCATGCTTTACCACGCTCCTACCGAGCAGGAATTGAAAGACCAGAACAACGCCAACAATAAAAAGACGGAAGATGAATTAGAAGCAAGTCTTGCAGAATCGCAGGCGTTGCAGAAAGACATTGACGAGATGTACAAAAAGCTGATGGAGAAAAAGAACCTTAGCTGGGAAGACAAGAAAAAAATTGAAGAGCTGAAAAATCGCCAGAAAGAGCTGCAGCAGAAAATTGATAATGTAAAACAACAGCAGGCGCAGAATTCACAGCAGCAATCCGAATTTATGCCGAATGATCCGGAAGCGGCGGCCAAGCAGGAAGAAATCAACAAGCTGTTTGAGCAGCTGGCAACGGAAGACATGAAGAAGATGATTGCGCAGATGGAAGCGCTTTTGCAGAATGCGGATAAAACCAAAATGCAAAAGAGCCTCGACGAGATGAAGCAGGAGAATAAAGACGTGCAAAAAGATCTCGACCGCACACTCAACCTGTTCCGTGATATGCAGGTGCAGCAGAAAATGGACGACGCGATCAAGGATCTCAATGAAATGCAGAAGCAGCAGGATTCGCTTTCCAAACAATCTGCCGAGAAAAATCTTTCCAAAGAAAAGCAAGCTGAAAATAAAGCCGCCCAGGATTCGCTGAACAAAAAGTTCGACCAGTTCCGTAAAGACATGGATGCGCTCCAGGAAGAAAACCAGAAGCTGGAAACACCGCACGAAATTCCGAACACCGATCTTAAGGAAATGGAAGTGCAGCAGCAGCAGCGCGAAGGAAGCAAGAGCCAGAATGAAGGCTCCCCGAAAAAAGCCTCCGAGTCGCAGAAAAAAGCGTCAGATAAAATGAGCGAGCTTTCTTCCGAGCTCCAGGCTGCACAGGAGAAAATGCAGGAAGAAGAAGCCTCCGAAGATATGCAGGCCATTCGCCAGCTCCTCAGCAATCTTATCCAGCTTTCCTTCGATCAGGAAGCATTGATGGCCAAAGTGAAAAATACCAGCGTCAACGATCCGCAATACACCAGCCTCGCCCGTGAGCAGAAAAAGCTCCGCGACGATTCAAAAATGATCGAAGACAGCTTATTGGCATTGAGCAAACGCAATCCGAAAATTTCGCCGCTTGTCAATAAAGAGATCACGAATATTAACATGAACATGGATCGGGCGATGACCTCGCTTGGCGAACGAAATACTTCCGAAGCCCAGAATCGCGAACAGCAGGCCATGACATCCATCAACAATCTCGCACTGATGCTGAATGAATCGCTCGAGCAGATGATGGCGCAGGCGAACGCGGAAAGTAAAGCTGAATGCAAAGGCGGCAATTGCAAAAAGCCGGGCAAGGGTAAGAAGAATAAGCCGGGAATGTCCAGCCTGCGTTCTATGCAGCAAGGGCTCAACCAGCAGATGAAAGCGCTGCAGCAAAGCGGCAAGCCGGGCAGCGCGGAGCAATTGGCTAAAATGGCAGCCCAGCAGGCTTATATCCGTCAAATGCTGCAGGAAAGCATGAAAGCCGGCAAAGAAGGAGAAGGCGGACCTGATCCGGGCGGACAAACGCAGGGAAAGATGGAAGAGACTGAAACAGATCTTGTAAATAAGCAGATCACGGCCGAGACAATACAGCGCCAGCAAGAAATTTTAGATAAGATGCTGGAGTTCGAAAAGGCTGAGCAACAGAAGGAACAGGACGAACAAAGACAGTCAAATGAAGCAAAAAATCAACAAGAGAGTAACCCTGAGGGTTTTTCTGAGTATAACAGTCAGAAACAGAAAGAAGCAGAATTACTGAAAACCGTTCCCCCGGCACTTTCTCTGTTTTACAAAAATAAGGTTAATACCTATTTTAACGGGGTGGAACATAAATGACCCTTATAAAATGACCCATGCAGAAGAAATGATAAGGGAGCAAAAAATATCGTTCCCGTCCGTCGCCGATAACATCGGACTTGTGGAAAAGCTGATTAACGAAATCTGCGCAGCATATGCTATTTCCGAAGATCATTACGGCAATATACTTGTGGCCGTAACTGAAGCGGTGAACAATGCTATGCAGCACGGAAACAAACTGGATCCCGGAAAAAAAGTAGATCTCGCTTTTCTCGCGACTGATTCTTCTCTTTCGTTTGAAGTAACGGATCAGGGTCCAGGTTTTGATTATCAAAATCTTCCTGATCCGACGAATCCTGAGAATATCGAAAAGCCACATGGCCGCGGTGTATTCTTAATGCGCCATCTCGCCGACACCGTTGAATTTTCCGACAATGGTCGTTCCGTGCAGCTCAATTTTATGATCACGAATAATTAATGATGAGTGTCGGGAATGAGATCCTGTTTTTCCCAGGGGATATTAAGTTCAGCCTCCGCAACAAAGCCGCCATCGCACCATGGCTTCACGCGGTTTCCAAAAAGCATAAAAAGCGCGTGTCGTCGCTCAACTACATTTTTGTAGGTGATGACTACCTGCTGAACATTAACAAACGCTTTCTTCGCCACAACACCCTCACCGATATCATCACGTTCGATTATTCCGCGGATAAGAATGGCAAGAACGGGAAGAATGGAATTATCGGCGAGATCTACATCAGCATTCCGCGTGTGAAGGAAAATGCAAAGATCTTCAAGGTTTCCCAGACTGAAGAGCTGCACCGTGTTATGGCACATGGATTGCTGCATCTCTGCGGTTTCGGCGACAAGACACCTAAGGAGATCAAGCGCATGCGAGCCGAAGAAGAAAATGCATTAGATTTACGCCAGTTCTAACACATCAAAACCATGAAAAAGATTCTTACAATCGCTTTGCTTTTCATCGGCGCATCAGCATTCGCGCAGGCAAGCACAAGCACCACTCCTGCTACGCAGACCCCTGCGCCGGCTACCCTCACTCCGAAAGCAAAAGCACTTTGCAAAGCATGGACGCTTTCCATGACAGAAAACTTCGGTGACCAGCACAAGCCAACAGAAATACAGAAAAATGACTTGCTCAACCTCATGGAAGATGGTCATTACCGTTTAATCCTGAACGGCGTTGCTGAAGGTGGCACCTGGATCTTAAGCAAAGACAACCTGTGGATCACAATGACCTCCAGCACCGGCGCAGTCAAAAAATTCAAGGTTCTCGAATCAACAGCCACCAGCCTCAAAATTGATTACCGCGACGCTGATGAAATTCATAACATTTTGATCTATGCTTTCGGCGCCCCAACCGGCGGAAAGTAATGTACAGAGGATACTATTCCGGGCCGCTCCTGTTTTGGAGCGGCCTTTTTTTGTCAGCTACCGATACCCTTTTTACAACGCCTTATGACAAAATAGAAATGCTCCGGCAAATCTTTTTCATCCGATGATCCGCTTCCCTACTCCTTGTGATAACAAATGACATATTTCTCTTTTGTCAGCCTGAGTGTTTTTCGCTTGAGATATTTATGTGCGTAGCCAGAAACATCCGATAAGCAGTATTTCTATTTTGTCAGCCTGAGTGTTTTTCGCTTGAGATATGTGCGTAGCCAGAAACATCCGATAAGCGAAAAAAGTATCGAAGGCTGACAAAAGCAGAAATGCCTATACAATCCCAATAGCCAAAAATGAATCAAAGGCCCTTACCTTTGTACTTCTATTTTACCGCCATGCTGAAAGATTATGATGTAATTGTTGTTGGAGCCGGTCATGCCGGTTGTGAAGCTGCGGCTGCGGCTGCTAATCTTGGTTCAAGTGTTTTGCTTGTGACCATGAACATGCAGACCATTGCGCAGATGAGTTGCAATCCTGCTATGGGCGGAGTTGCGAAAGGACAAATTGTGCGGGAGATTGATGCGCTCGGCGGTTATTCGGGAATTGTTTCCGATAAGACTGCTATCCAGTTTCGGATGCTCAACCGTTCGAAAGGACCTGCCATGTGGAGTCCGCGTGTGCAATCTGATCGCTGGCGTTTTGCAGAGGAATGGAGACTGATGCTTGAGCGAACACCGAATGTCGATTTCTGGCAGGATATGGTTAAGAGCCTGATTATTGAAGGCAATACAGTTTGCGGTGTTGTGACGGGAATGGGAATGGAGATCCGCGGGAAATCTGTGGTGCTTACCAACGGAACTTTCCTGAACGGATTAATTCACATCGGCGAGAAACAGTTTGGCGGTGGAAGAACAGGGGAGAAGGCGGCCACCGGTATTACCGAACAATTAGTTTCTCTTGGATTCGAAAGCGGGCGAATGAAAACCGGAACACCTCCACGTGTTGATGGCCGCTCGCTTGATTATTCCAAAATGGAAGAGCAGGCCGGCGATGAGCTTCCTGAAAAGTTCTCTTATCTCGAATCAACTCAGCCGCTCCAAAAGCAGCGCCCTTGTCATATCACATTTACCAACGAAGAAGTACACGAGATCCTGAAGACCGGCTTTGAGCAATCACCTATGTTCACCGGGAGGATCCAGGGACTTGGGCCGCGTTACTGTCCATCCATTGAAGATAAGATCAACCGCTTTGCAGATAAGAACCGCCACCAGATTTTCGTTGAGCCTGAAGGTTGGGATACGGTGGAGGTGTATGTCAATGGTTTTTCGACCTCCCTTCCTGAGGACGTTCAGATAAAAGCCTTGCGTAAGATTCCGGGTTTTGAGAATGTTAAGATGTTCCGTCCGGGCTATGCCATCGAGTATGATTATTTCCCGCCGATCCAGCTTGACCTTTCTTTACAGACAAAGTTGATCCGGAATCTTTATTTCGCCGGGCAGATCAATGGAACTACAGGTTACGAGGAAGCAGCTTGCCAGGGATTGATGGCGGGCATCAATGCGCATTTGAAGATCAACGGAAAGGATCCTTTTATTCTTTCCCGTTCCGAAGCCTACATCGGTGTATTGATTGATGACCTTGTTACTAAAGGAACAGATGAGCCTTACCGTATGTTCACTTCGCGGGCTGAATACCGCATTCTTCTCCGCCAGGATAATGCTGATCTGCGGCTGACCCCGAAAGCATACGAGCTTGGACTGGCTTCCGAAGAACGTTACAAGCGCGTGCTCGCGAAGCTTGAGAATACAAATGCCATCGTCAAATACTTCCGCAATGAAAGCATCGCGCCTGCCGATATCAATCCGATCCTTGAGCAAAAGGAATCTGCGCCAATCACTCAGTTAGTACGGATGTTTGGCGTCTTGTCTCGCCCCGGCATTTCTATCTACGACTTCATGAAGGCCAACAAGGCGGTTGATGAGTTTCTTTCCAAGTTCCGCCGCGACGAAATTGAGCAGGCCGAGATCCTTATGAAGTATGAAGGCTACATTCAGCGCGAACATGAACTGGCCGACAAGATTTCCAGGCTCGATAATATGCGTCTTGAAGAAGATCTGAATTACGCTCAATTAACATCCTTATCGCATGAAGCCAGAGAGAAACTGGCCAAGATCAGGCCATCGACTTTAGGTCAGGCTTCCCGGATCAGCGGTATAAATCCATCTGATATTTCTGTCCTGATGGTATATCTCGGACGATAAATCCGGAAAAAAGCTTTTGAGAAAAAGCCCCGCACTTAATTGTGCGGGGCTTTTTTGTTTCACGTGAAACCGCCCAAAAGGGAATCTATCGTATGGAAAATGTGAAAGAATAGCACGCTTGCCATAGTTCAACTAATTTTGTTCCTTCTGAATCGGCATAAATATTTTGTTTTGTTACTATGTAAATCACATAAGATCAATAAATTATAATGAAATAATCGTCTTTAATTGTTGCTATATGACTAAAGAATAATGTTTCACGTGGAACAATCAATTATCACACACAATTTGATTGAAAATCTCAAGATAATATCGATCTAAAGTATTCTATTACAAATATTTACATACATATTATATATAAATTATTATCAAAAAAGATTAAGGCCTAAAATTTCAATCACACACTGACTTTTGCGTTGTCTTGCTGATAACCGGAGACCAAACTTTATTTTTCAGGAATCAAGCGTAAGTAAGAACACAGTATTAGTTTTGCGCGGTTCACAAAGGCAGATACAACATAATGGAACAGACGCACACAGTAGTAAAATGCCCGGTTTGCGATAGTGAAAAACAAACCTCCTTACTCACCTGTAAAGACCATACAGTTTCTAAGGCTGACTTTCATATTGTGGTATGCAGCTCGTGCGGATTTACATTTACAAGCCCACGACCAGCCGATCATGAACTCGGGAAGTACTATGAATCGGAAGAATACATTTCGCATTCCAACACTTCAAAAGGGCTCGTTTCTCGGCTTTACCAGATGGTCCGTAAACACACGCTTGGAAAGAAACTGCAGCTTATCAACAGCGAAGGCAAAAAAGGATCGCTCCTGGACATTGGATGCGGCACCGGGGAATTCCAGAATACCGTGCAACAGGACGGTTGGAAAACAATCGGAATTGAACCAAGCCCTTCCGCCCGCAAACAAGGAATTGAGAATTATAAGTTGGATGTGCGGGAAGAACCGGAACTGAATAATCTCCCGCCAAAGAGCTTCGACGTGATCACCATGTGGCACGTGATGGAACATGTTCCGCATCTCCGGGAACGTGTGAATAAGCTTCATGAACTTTTGAAAGACGACGGTGTTCTTTTCGTTGCCGTCCCGAATCGGGGCTCGCACGATGCAGCTTACTACAAAGAAAATTGGGCCGCATACGATGTTCCACGCCATCTCTGGCATTTCCGCGCGCAGGATATGCGCGCACTCATGAACGGTTCCGGCTTTGAAGTGAAAAGAATTCTTCCGATGAAATTCGACAGCTATTACGTTTCCATGCTGAGCGAGAAATATAAAACCGGTAGCAGCAATCTCATCGCGGCCGTCTGGCGTGGATGGATCTCCAATCGTAAAGCCGGCAAAGAAGGATCGTCAAGCCTTATCTACATCATCCGAAAAAAATAGAACCATGCGCGCCATCGGTACGATCATTCTCCTCATAATTTCAAATGGGTTTATGACACTCGCCTGGTATGGCCATCTCAACTTCAAACAATGGGGCTGGTTTCCAAAAGCCGGATTGGTTTCCCTCGTGCTCATCAGCTGGGGATTCGCGTTTTTCGAATATTGTTTCCAGGTTCCGGCTAATCGTTTAGGATCATCAGAAACCGGCGGACCATTCACCATGGTGCAGCTGAAAGTCATACAGGAAGTAATCACGCTCATCGTTTTCGCACTCTTCATTATCTTCACTTCCAAAAAGAAACACTCAACTGGAACCACGCCATTGCTTTCATGCTGCTGATCGGCGCGGTGTATTTTGTGTTTAAGAAGTAATGATTTTGAACCGAGATGTTGATTTTTAAAACTATAATTGTTTTCAAAATCATGTATCGAAGGCGACAAAGCAGCATGTCTCCAAAAGACATTCTCCGTAGCTTCGTATTCCATCAACCGCATTTTCAATTCAATGGACCTTTCCTACATCCTCAACCACCTCGGCGAAGAGCGCGAAAATTATTACAACGCTGTAAGTCCGCCGATGATCCTTTCTTCCAATTTCTGCTTCACCTCTGTAGGCGATATGCGCGAAAAGCTGAAGCGGGAACTGGAAACACCTTTCTACACCCGTGGATTTAATCCGACCGTAGGAATCCTGCGCCAGAAGATTGCGGCGCTGGAAGGAACGGAAGACGCGCTGGTTTTTGCGAGTGGGAGCGGGGCAGTTGCGGCGGCAGTCATGTCGAGCATCAAGGGTGGGGAGCATTGTGTGTGTGCGGCGAAACCTTATTCGTGGACGAACACGTTGCTTTCAAAATACCTGGCGAAGTACGGTGTGGAAGTAACTTTTGCGGAAGGGGAGAGTGCAGAGGATTTCGAAAAGCACGTGAAGTCAAACACAACGCTCATCTATCTCGAAAGTCCGAATTCATTAACATTCGGTCTGCAGGATATCACCGCAATCTGTGCGATGGCGAGGAAGCGCGGCATCACAACGATCCTCGATAACAGCTACAATTCGCCGCTCAACCAGCAGCCGAATAAAATGGGCGTGGACATCGTGGTGCATTCCGCTACAAAATATCTCAATGGTCACAGCGATGTTGTTGCCGGCGTGGTTGCGTCTTCCAAAGAGCGCATCATGAAAATGCTGGCAGAAGAATACATGACCATCGGCGCCATCATCGGTGCGCACGATGCGTGGCTGATGATCCGCGGATTGCGTACGCTTGAATTGCGTGTGAATCGTTCTTCGGCATCGGCACAGCAATTGGCGGAGTGGCTCGAGCGGCATCCGAAAGTGGAAAAGGTGAATTATCCTTTTCTCAAAAGCAATAAAAATTTCGAGCTGGCGAAGAAGCAGATGAAGCAGGGTGGGGGACTGATCTCGATTGAGCTCAAAGCAGAAAATGTTGCCGCGGTAGAACGTTTCTGCGACAGCCTGAAAGCATTTTTACTCGCCACTTCCTGGGGCGGACATGAATCGCTTTGTTTCCCTGTTTGCGCGTTGGGCCAATCGGCGAGTTTTGTAAATCCGTTGCCTTTTAATCTGGTGAGGTTGTATATCGGGTTGGAGGATGTGGAATTTTTGAAGGGGGATTTGGAGTTGGCGTTTGGGGAATTGTAGAAGAAGTTAAATTATTAATTAAGCAGAAACTAATGACCCCACCTCTGCAGATATTATTAAACGCTTTTGAGAAAGCCGTGTGTAGTGGTTAATTAAATTATACAATTGAAGATTCGGTGTCTCAAAAGAAATAGGAGTGTTTCTCAAATTCATAAATATATTTTCTCCTTTATTATAGGCATGAATGCACAAGCAAATTTTTTTTGTAAGGGGGTAAAATAGTATAGAATCCGCCCCACTAAGGTCACAATAAACATCTGGCGATAAGCACCTCTCAACCTCAAGTTTTTTTAAATCAATGCAATAACCTGGATTATCAGTAGTCCACCAATATTTACCAAAGGGACTTTTATATATTGTCCATCGTTTATTAAGAGCGTCCATTTCAAATTTTTTCTTGGCAATATTAAAACGATCAATATTTGTAAAATTTTCAAGATGTAATTGTTGTGAATATCTATTACGTTGCCCATCTGTGGTTTCTTCCCAGATCGGACTTCTCATCTTTGTGTAAAAGACCCAATTGATGAGATTCTGTTTAGCCATAAAGGAAACCCCCTCTCTTTCTTTTTCAATCGCGTGAATTATCTTATTATACGTCGGCTCTATTTCCATTCCGAAGAACTTTTCAATTGTCTTCTTATCTTGAAATAAACAAGAGTCCGAGTAATTCTCTTCCCAGAAAATGCGATCTCCGGAATTTTTCTTTTGTATTCCAGGCTTCATCAGGTTAGAACTGTCAATCACAAACAAATTATGCCCATCAGAATTAATAGAAAAATGCTTTAGATACGTTTTCGAAACGACATGTTGTTTTCTGTATTTACTCATTTCTTAAATTATGATTTCACCACCCTCAATATCAAAATCACCCTGCAGGCTTAGCCAGAATTTTGCACCATTTCCAAAACATTTTGAAAACGTCAAAGCAGTATCGGCTGTAATTCTCCTGTTGCCGTTGAGAATTTCTGAAATGCGTGTTTGCGGAATTCCAATACCCTTAGAAAGTCTCTAAGTGCATATTTCCAACGGAACAAGAAACTCTTCGTGTTGAATTTCGCCTGGATGAATGCTTTTTAATTTTTTACTCATGATCAAAAGGTGGTCAGCAGGTTCATTCCCCATCTAATGTACCCCCTTAATCGTTATAGGACTGCAAAAATTTTCTTATTTTTACTAAATGAATTACTCAGAGCACATTTCAATAAATCCGGCAATCAGATTTGGGAAACCATGCGTAAAAGGCACGCGGATTTCTGTTTATGATATTTTAGGATGGCTTGCTTCGGGAATGTCTTTCCCGGAAATTATTTCCGATTATCCGGAATTGACTGATGAACGCATTCGTGCTTGCCTTGCTTTTGCAGCTGATAAAGAGCATAAATATAAGATCGCATCATGAGTCTGCTTTTTGACCAAAATCTTTCTTTTAAAGTCGCTAAAAAACTTCAAGATATTTTTCCCAATTCAAAACATTTATCAGATGTTGGTTTGAGCAATTACAGCGACAACGATATTTGGAGTTTCGCAAGAGCAAATAATTATACAATTGTAACTCATGACTCTGATTTTATTGATATTTCTACTTTAAAAGGATTTCCGCCCAAAGTTATCTGGTTAAAAATCGGCAATACATCCACAGAAAATATTGTATCACGCTTACGAACAGAAAGCGAATTAATAAAAGAATTTTTGGTCAGCGATGAAACGGCATTCCTGGAAATAAAATAGAGAAAACATTTCACACCCTAACCCCAATCACACAATATCATCCACCTGCTCTGGTTCCCCACAAAATGTTTCAGGATCAAAAAACTTCCCTTATTTTATTTTCACTCCTTCCGCACAAAATCAAAAACAAAATCATCAAAATAAACAGGCTCCTCCGCAGAATTCCATACAAAGAGAGCCGCCGGTTTTCCTTCCATGTCTTTTTGAAAAACATAATCGAATTCCAGCTTTTGCCAACCAGCCGCATCTTTTTCTTTCGGCTCAGCAGAGTTTAAAAGCCCGCCTTCAAGATTTAGAAAGAGCTGTCCTGAATTTCCAAATCGCCATACTTCTGCGTGAAGCGAATCTCCTTTTTTTGCATTGGAAAAACGATAGCCATAGCCATAAGGATATTACGGACCGAGTCGTAAGGCATAAAATCCTGTTCTTGCTTTTTCTTTTACCCGTGCACCAGAACCTTCGAGAAAAATATCGGGTTGGTCGGTCACCAGGTAATCGTAGTGATAAACTTCTTCCGCTCCGCAATGAACAATACGGGCATCTGCAATCGGATCTTTATAAAATCGCCGGTAGATGGTGTGGAAAGAAACACAGCTGCTCAGTAATGTAAACGAAAGCACTACAAGTCCGGCCATTTTTATCCGGCGCGAAATGAAAGAGGCAATTAACAGGAATGCCAATGGAAAAACAGGAATAAAATACCGGCCTTGCATCAGCATCACACGATCGCCGCCAACAGGATCCCATGTCAGATGCTGCGAAAAAATAATCAACACCAGCAACAGTAACAACGTTCCGGCAAGAAGAAAACGATCACGCTTCCGAAATTTTAGTTGTTCATTATCTCCTGTTATGGACACAAATACGATAATCACATACCCGGTTACTATGAGCCAGGCAGGAAGATGTATATCGAGCCAGCCGAATGTTCCGATGTAACCGGGCGCATACATTTCAGAACTTTTTCCCATTGAATTCAGGAAGACATCAAAAATAGCCATGGTATGCGCAGCTAAATAATGCAGTTGCAAATTCGCATTCGCGCCAGGCATCAGGTCGAGCCCGTCGCGGTAACCGGAATTATATTCACTGTAAGGCGTATAAAGATTGCTCATACTGTTTGTCCATCCGAGCAATGTAATAAGGGCCACGAAAAAAACACTTCCTGCAACGAGCCAATACTGTTTTCGCGTTTGAAATTTTGAAGCGGGAATAAGAAAAAATAAAAGCAGCAGCGGGCAATAAGCCAGCTTTGCGGAAGTCAATAAAAAAGAGACATTGGTAAAAGAGCGAGCAGCGTGAAGAGCCATTTGAATGCGGGCAAGCGGCGAATTGAAAAATAAATTACGAGCAGCCAGGTAAGAAAACCAAGAATGCGCGCACCGTAAAAAATAACAAGCGGATTACAACCCGATTTACGAAGTGTAAAAATCGCGAGTGCCTGGTAAATAAGATACAGGAGTGTACACCGCGGTGTTGGGCAAATCGACAAAAGAAATCGAATCTGCTTTAAGCGGAATTTGTTGCTGGTGAATAATAAAAGCCGCGGTGGTTTTACTATTTATGCTTTGGCGAAGCGGTTGAAATGCTTTTACAACTTCTCTTGCGCCCGAAGGAATATAACCACCTACACGGTTATCCTTTTTAATTCCGGTAAATTGTCCTTCTGAAATTTGCCACGCTTTATAAAAATGGTTGACTTCATCGGGCGCCTGGAAAGGAGGAGTCAGGATCAGAAATAGTGATCCTAAAATAAAACCAGCGACCAGGAAAAATTTTTCGGCAGGAATTTTTAAAAGCCGGCTGATCATTTGCACAAGGTAATTGTATGGAGTGTTAAGCTACGGAAAAATAGTTTGTCTGCATTTTCATTTTCAGACCCGCACCCCATCACACAAATATCATCCACCTGCCCCAGCTCCCCGCTTCAAACGTTTCACGAACAACAATTTTCTGCCCGTTCATTTTCTTATCACAGATGTTTTGTCTATGTAATATTTTCTATTGTATGTTCCGGGAACAGCATGATCGCCTTCTTCAAAATCAAAATTTACATTTTTTACTCCCTTTAATTCTGTCAATGTAAATGTAGTTGTACATAAATATTCATTAGCGCCATACGTGCCCATTCGTTGCGTCAGGAATGTGCTTTCCTTAATTTTAACGTAAATCGTATCGCGCTCGACTTTTATAAAATCAAGATGAATTGCGCTGCCGCCTTTGTAAGTGTTAATGAATTCAACGAGTTTTCCGGGAGTTAAAGTGTCTGCATTGACGCTCCTGTTTTTTATAGGAAGGTCAGTCATGTAATCGTAAATCCAAATGGAAACAGAGTCTTTTTTTACAGAAACATTTGCAATTTTGTTTGTTGTGTCAAATCCATTTTTTGCATTAATAGTGTCAGGCTGTTTTCCTTTTTCTGAATTATTGCATGCCGTCAATCCTGCCAGAACAGCTAAAACAATAATTGCAAAAGCGTGCGAAAAAGGTTTCATCTGATAGTATTGCCAGTTTGAAATTGATGAATAAAACGTTCCTCTAATGTACCCAATCCAAATCTCAGGAAAAAAATCGTCCCGCCTGAATAAGGCGGGACTTATTGTGACCCCGGAGGGATTCGAACCCCCAACCAACAGTACCGGAAACTGTCATTCTATCCAGTTGAACTACGGAGCCATAAAAAGGAAATTTTCCTTACGGGCCACAAAGATACGAAGGCATACTCAGAAAACCCCTTCATCCGCACAATAAACCCGCTGTTTTAAAGTTATTATCCCGCACGAATTCATTAAATTTGTTCATATGCGCTGCGGTAAACAAACAACTTTTTTTTCGACACTGGTTTTAACTTTCTTATTTGCACTCGCGAATACCGGGAAAGCCCAGAATCTACCCATTGGCGGATGGCGGATGCATTTACCTTACCAGAAATGTAAATCGGTTACAGGATCATCAGCTTCGGTATGGGCTGCTACCAGCAATGGTTTGTTTCGCCTCAATAAAGCGGACAACTCGCTTGAACGTATAACGAAGATTGACGGATTGAGCGATCTTACCATGGGTTGCATCAGGTTTAATCCTGCCAATAATATATTGTTCGTAGGATATACCAATGGAAACATTGACCTGATCCAGGGAAATACAATTATTAATCTACCGGATATCAAGCGCGCGCAGATCATTGGTGATAAAGCAATCTATAATGTTTATTTCGTTGGCGGACTGGCGTATGTTTCCACCGGTTTCGGAATCGTGGTGATTGATATGGACAGGAAAGAAGTGAAAGACACTTACCTGATCGGCACTAACGGAGCTTACATTACAATTTTTGATATTGTTTCTGACGGCACAACAATTTTTGCCGCTACCGAAAGTGGAATTTATTACGCGCCGATCAATGACCCTTACCTTTCAAATTTTACGAGCTGGACAAAATTTAATAATATTCCGGGTGGCAATTCAAACCGGTCATTCAACACGATTGAAATTTATAACGGAACATTGCTGGCCAATATTCAGCTGATAAACAACAATGATACAATCGTAACTTTTGATATTGCTTCTTCCACATGGGGATACCTGCCAAATTTCATAGGACTTGATAATTTCTATGACATGTATGTTCAGAACAATGTTTTATACCTGTGTGGATTATATACAATCTATACCATTGATACCAGCACTTTTTCCAATCCGGATCCAAGCATTTTTTCTTATCCGTATAATATCATTACATCCATTGCAACACCTGCATATCCTCAACAGGTTTTTGTAGATCAGTCAGGAATATTATGGTTTGCTGATCCGAATTACGGTCTTGTAAAAATGATCAGCTCCGGGGTCGGCGAATCTTATTTCCCGAACGGACCGATCTCAACCGATGCTTATTGGATGGCAGAGTCTGATGGAAATCTTCTTGTGGTTCCCGGCGGTCATGATGATGCATGGAACAACGTTTTGAACACGTCAGGCATTTCGACGCTCAGGCAAGGTTTGTGGACGAATTTCGGCGACATTGCCATTCCCGCACTTGATACGATTTACGATTTTATGGCTGCAGAAATCGACCCGCTTGATGCAGATCACTACTGGCTGGGCTCATGGGGAAAAGGGCTGCTGGAAATAAACAACGGCGCGTATGTGAATTTGTGGGACAACAGCAATAGCACGCTCGAATCTAAAGTGGAATACCAATGGGTTGGCGTGGGCGGATTGAAATACGACACGCTGGGAAATCTGTGGGTGGTAAATTCTCATTCCGTTAAACCTCTGCAGGTGCGCAAGCCCAACGGCACATGGCAGGCGTTTGACTTTACCGGATTGATTCCCGTGGGCACCACAACAGCTGAATTGCTGATTACATCAAGCGGGCAAAAATGGATGATCCTTCCACGCGGCGGCGGCATGCTGGTATTTGACGATAACCGAACGCTCACCAACACTGCTGATGACAAAAAGAGAAGGCTAGGGTTTACTTCGGGTGTCGGGCATATTCCCGGAACAGAAGTGCATTGCATGGCTGAAGATGATGATGGAGAGATATGGATAGGAACGGATAAAGGGATCGGTGTTTTTTATTGCGCTGAAAACATTTTTTCTACAGCCGGTTGCGACGCGCAGCAGATCCTTATCACGCAGGACGGCTATGTACAAATACTTTTGGAAACACAAACAGTTACCGCGATTGCAGTGGATGGCGCAAACCGTAAATGGATCGGCACAGAAGGTGGCGGCGTGTTTTTAATGTCGGCCGACGGACAAACCGAGCTTATGCATTTTACAGAAGCGAATTCTCCGTTGCTTTCGGATAACATCACCAGCATCACCATCGACCAGGCTAGTGGAGAAGTTTTCTTCGGCACATCAAAAGGAATAGTTTCTTACATGGGCGAAGCAAATACAGGCGAAGATGAAATGGGCGATGTGTACGCTTACCCGAATCCGGTAACACACGATTACACCGGCCCGATCGCTATCACCGGTCTTGTAAAAAATGCCGATGTAAAGATCACTGACATTCGCGGACAAGTCGTTTTCAAAACCACCGCATTAGGCGGACGCGCGATCTGGGATGGAAATAATTTCCAGGGAGAAAGGGCGGCAAGCGGTGTTTATATGGTGTTCATCAGTAATACCGACGGAACGCAGAAGGCAGTTACAAAAATTCTGCTGATCAATTAGGCGGGGTACGAAAAACGAAATAAAAACGAAAAGTGCGAAAAACGAAAGGTTACGAAATGAGTTGTCTGTAAC
>JALYQL010000105.1 GCA_030855855.1 Bacteroidota bacterium
GTATAATTTAATATGCTTCAACGCGACGCTGCCGATGGGAACAAGCCGCTCTTTATTGCCCTTTCCCACCACGCGCACATATTCTTCTGCAATGAAAATGTCAGAGATCTTCAGGTTTACCAATTCAGAAACGCGCAGACCGCAGCTGTACAATGTTTCGAGCATGGTGCGGTTACGTTCACCTTCCGGCGTGCTTCTGTCAATAGAATCGAGCAGCTTTTCAATATCATCTTTGCTCAACGTATCCGGAAGCTTGCGGCCTGTTTTAGGCGAATCAAGCAGCTCGGTCGGGTCGGCGTTTACAAGATTTTCCATCAGCTGGTATTTGTAAAACGCACGCAAGCCGGAAAGTATCCTCGCCTGCGAAGTGGCCGTCATGCCCAGCTCATTCACCCATTTCAGAAAATTGCGGAGATGTTCTGTTTTCAGCTGGGAAGCCGCGAGACCGATATTATTGTATTCCAGGAATTGCGCCAGCTTCGTAATATCATGCTCGTACGCTTCAATAGAATTTGCAGAAAGCGATTTCTCCAGCCGGAGATACGTTTTGAAGGCTATAATATCTGCTTTCCATGACATGGGGTGAAGTTAGTTTTTAGTTGGGAGTTTTTAGTTCGGAGATAAAAGTTTATTAATATTTCTCTCCCAACTAAAAACTCCCAACTAACCACTACTTTTGTCTATGCAATTGCTCATCCTTAACGGCCCTAATCTCAACCTGCTCGGTAAACGTGAGCCTGAAGTTTACGGCTATGCTACCTTCGACGATTATTTTGCGCAGCTGAAGGAAAAATTTCCGCACGTTACTTTCGAATATTTTCAAAGTAATGTGGAAGGCGAGCTCATCAATAAGCTGCATGAATACGGGTTCTCTTTCCATGGTATCATTTTCAATCCCGGCGGTTATACACATACATCTATTGCAATCGGCGATGCGGTGGCGGCAATTAAAACACCGGTGATCGAAGTTCATATTTCCAATGTTTTTGCGCGGGAGGAATTCCGGCATACTTCATTTGTTGCGCCCAAAGCAAAAGGAAGCATTTGTGGTTTAGGGCTGGATGGTTATCGCCTGGCAGTTGAAGCGTTTTTGAAGGAGTGATTTTTGTATTGTTATTTTGAAGTTAGTATTGAACGACAAACCAATTAACTTGTATTTATGCTTATCGATATTCCCAAAATATACCTGAAACGTGTTGTAATTGTAGGTGGAGGATTTGCAGGGATTGAGCTTGCCAAACAACTCCGGAACACGCACCAGGTCGTGATGATCGATAAAAATAATTACCACACTTTCCAGCCTTTGCTTTACCAGGTAGCCACGGCCGGAATTGAAGCAGATTCAATCGCTTTTCCGTTGCGTAAAATATTCAAAGGACAGAAGCATTTTTATTTCCGCATGGCAGAAGCGCTTGAAATACTTCCGCAGCAAAATACACTTCGCACCAGCGTGGGAGATATCACCTACGATTTCATGGTGATCGCTACCGGCGCCGATACAAGTTATTTTGGAATGGAAAGCCTAAAGGAAAACAGCATGCCGATGAAATCTGTGCGGGAAGCGCTTGAACTGCGCAGCATGATCCTTTCCAATTTCGAGAAAGCAGTCGGATCAACATCACCTGAAGAGCGCAGCGCGTTGATGACATACGTGATCGCGGGAGGCGGACCCACAGGAGTGGAACTTGCAGGCGCGCTTGGCGAATTGAAAAAACATGTTCTGCCAAATGATTACCCGGAGCTCGATTTCAAGAATATGCAGATTCACCTTGTTGATCCGGGTGAAAGATTGCTTAATTCATTCGGGGAAAAAGCATCAGAGAAAGCCAGGGATTATCTTGAAATGCTCGGCGTGAAGATCTGGCTTGGCGTTCGCGTAACCAACTACGATGGAAAAGTCGTTACTACCAATAAACAAACTTTCGATACAGTGACGATGATCTGGGCGGCAGGTGTCGCGGGCGTTTCAATTCCCGGAATTCCGGAAAGTTCAATTCAGCGTAACGGAAGAGTGAGTGTGGACGAAATGAATGGTGTTGCGGGAACAGAAAATATTTTCGCGGTAGGCGATGTGGCATCCATGACCACAACAGAATTTCCGAAAGGACATCCGCAGGTGGCGCAGGTAGCAATTCAACAGGCAACACGTCTGGGAAAAAATCTCGCTTCGAACAAGCCGAAAAAAAACTGGGATAAATTTGTTTACAAGGATAAAGGTTCGATGGCGACAGTGGGAATGCACCGTGCGGTGGTGGAAAGTAAATTTATCACCACGCAGGGATTTATCGCATGGCTGCTTTGGATTTTTGTTCATTTGATGGCGCTCGTCGGGTTCCGCAACCGGCTCGTGGTATTTTTCAACTGGCTGATCAGCTATTTTAATTACGATCATGGTTTACGCCTTATTATTCGTCCTTCCCAACGCAAGAAAAAACAATGAGCCAAATACAATCCATTAGTAAACGTGCGTCTTTTGTGAAGAATGAAAAAGAGCTCAGCATTGTTATTTCCTCAGCCGCGGATCGTTCGAAAGCAAAAAATGTGGGAATTATTCTCGCGTTGTGGTTTACCGGCGGGATCTTTATCGGAATAAATTATTTCAGCGTTGATGATAAGAACATGAAGCTGTTTATTCTTGTGTATCTCGCATTCTGGCTTTATTTCAGCTACATCATCGGCAAAGCGTTCATGTGGCAATGGAATGGAAAAGAATTAATAAAAATCCGTGACGGAAAGCTGATCTATAAAAAGGATGTAAGCGGAAGAGGATTCGTGATTGATTATCCATTAACAGAAATCAGTAACGTGCGCAAATACGGCGAAAAAACTCCCGGCTGGGTAAAAAGCATCGGCGGCGATTATTGGTCGGTGGATTGTGATTCCATCGCGTTTGATTACCAGGGAAAAGAAATTCCGCTCGGCTATAAATTAGATGAAAAGGAGCAGGAGAAGGTTCTGAGATTGCTGAAGGAAGAAATTAAATAATTTCAAAGCACCTTCTCCATCTTATAATGCTGGATAATTCCCCAAAGCAAAAATGTTTTTTTAGGTTCAACGTACCCGATTGATAAATAAAACGGAACAGCATTTTCTCTTGCCTGCAGCATCATTTTTTTCGCGCCTTTCACTTTCGCTTTTTCTTCCAGGTAATTCATCAGCATTTTCCCAACGCCTTTTCCCTGCTGATCATCGCGCACGCCCATAAAACGAACCTGCGCTTCTTCCGGCGAATTAAATTGCAGCCTGCTCACGCCAACGCATTCACCTCTTTCATCAATCGCCATAACATGAACAGAAGAATTTTCATGCTCATCTTTTTCAGAACCCAAGGGCTGGTTCCATGGCTTTCTCAACACTTCCCAGCGTAACCGATAATAGTTGTCGAAATCTTCTTGTGAAGCAGGTTCGTGCAATCGCATAAACGAGCGCTTAGAACTTGGAGTGCGTCTTCCTGAATTTACCGATCTTGTAATTCACGGTAACGCACATGAACATGTAAGCATCATTGTATTTCGATTCGCCACGTTGCTGACCAACTCCTGTGGGATCAACTCCGCCGTTGTCTGCAGCCGAAATATCATATCCACCCGGCTGCGCGAAATAAATGGCAACTGCGGCGGTCTGCGGATCCATATTCGCCTGCAGGAGCGCGGGATCAACATACACCGTACTCACATCATCGATATAATCTGTAAGAGTAAGACGAAGACCGAATTCAAGTCCGACATTCCAGCGACGGTTGATTGCATATTTCAAGCCCATTCCCATTGGAATATTGAGGCTAAACCTTGAATATTGTTTCAATCCTGGTTTTATACCTTGACCTTCTGTGCGCAACGGACGCAATTCGTACCATTGCCCCGCGCGGATGCTTTTCGGATTGTAATAAAAACCGCCGATGCCCAGAAAGCCGTATGTCTGAATATCGATATGTCTCCAGCCTTTTACCTTTTTGTAATTGTAAACGTGGCCCGGACGCTCTTTCGAAATATAAAATTCGAGCACCGTGGAAAATTCAAAAATATTTGATTTGAAATTCAGGTTGCGGTTGTGACGATAACGTTCTTGTGTGAGCGCGTCATTTCCATTGATCTTTCCGTACATGAAATTTGCACGGTAGGCGAGGAAACGATTGCTGCGGTAACGCACATGTGCGCCGAATGCAGTTCTTGTCAGCGAAAGCTCAAGATCTTTTACAAAGTGAGTCCCGATCTGGTTTGCACCTCCAAGGTCACCGAGGAAATTTGACGCGCCAATATCAATTCCGGCCTCCCAACGATAGCGTTTATTACGCTGCGCAGTAGCCATTAAGGGAAGAATTAAAATCAGGACCAGCAGTAATCGTTTCTGCATGGAAAGAATGGGGGTCGGTTTCACAGCAAATATAGGAAAAAACGCGGCTTAAATCAAAATTCCGGGTGTAATCAGGATATCAATTAAATGTCAATGTTCTAATCTGAACACTGCCGTTTTTACCGTTTTGCCGTCGAGTATCAGATGAGCAGCTGAGGGTGAGATCAAAGCTTCCTCTACCGAACGGATAATGGCAAAGGGAATTTCTGATTGATGCAGAATTTCATAAGATTCCGCCGCGGGACGTTTAATAAAAAACGGGTTGAGCAATTCCGGTAAAGCTTCCCGGTGCCGGATCCTGGCCTGGTTCGTATGGAAACGAGGATCATTGATCAGTTCAGGGCGGCCGATAGCAATGCAGAATCTTTCAAACTGCTTTTCAGTGCCAATGGCCAGCACAATGTAATTGCCGTCGCCGCAAAGAAAAGTTTCTCCATAAGGCGCGATATTCGGGTGAAGCGAGCCCGAACGCTGAGGATTAATTCCCGTAATAAGAAAATTGGATGCCTGGTTGGCAAGCGAGGCAATAGCTGAATCGAACAATGAAACCCTTACGCAGTTTCCTTTCCCGGTTTTTTCGCGGAGGTAAAGAGCCGTGAGCAAACCTTCTTTGAGCTGGTGAGCGGCCATAAGGTCAATAATAGCAACCGGCATTTTCAACGGACCACTTTCCGCTGTTCCGTTCATGCTCATAAAGCCGGTTTCTGCCTGCATGACCAGGTCAAAAGCGGGTCTTGGGTCATTTTCGCCGTAACCGGAAATATATCCGCAGATAAGTTTCGGGAATCGGGTAACGAGGCTGTTGTAATCAATGCTGTATTTTTCAGCGTCTCCGGCTTTTAAGTTAATGAGCAGAATATCGGCTGTTTTTAGCAATTCTGAGAGTTTTTCGCGGTCTTTTTCAGCAGAAATGTCAATAAACAGCACTTTTTTGCCCCAATTGACTGAAGTGTAATAAGCAGAAATATCACCGGGTTTTTCTCCGTAGCTTTTCCACTGGCGGGTAATATCACCCTGTGTTTTCGGATTTTCAACCTTGATAACCTCCGCGCCCAGCTCAGCGAAAAACATACCGACAGCAGGACCGGCCAGCACACTTGCCAGCTCCACCACTTTTAATCCCTCAAAAGGTTTTATATTCACTTATCCGCCCGCTTTTTTCACTTTAAACCCTGATTCTGCCAGGATTTTCAGCATTTTATCCCTGTGATCGCCCTGTAAAAGGATAAAACCATCTTTTACAGATCCGCCGACGCCGCACTTTTGTTTAAGTGTTTTGCCCAGCATTTCCAGCATTTCGGTGCTTCCCACAAAACCAGCCACACGACTCACCAGCTTTCCGCCGCCCATCCGGTCAAGATGAATACGGAGATCTTGCTGGTTTGCAGGCACATTTTCCTGCTCATGATCTTCCTGCTCCGGCCTGAAATCAGGGTTTGTGGAGTACATGATGCCGTCGCGGCTGTTCTTTTTTTTGTTCATCTGGCAATGTTTTGATCTGCAATTTCAATTGGTAAAAGAAAAACCCGCCTGCTTTCGCCGACGGGTTTTTCGAAATAAACGGGGAGCGATTATTTGCTCATAGTGGTGGTGCAGACTTCAGTGTTGCTTGCAGCATCAGTCCACTGCCATGTGAATGATCCTGCTACAGTGTTTCCGGAAGGATTTGTGAATGTTCCGTTTCCTGAGTTAAATGATCCGAGTGTTCCGATCGTCTGTGGAGCAGGGAATGTCAATGTATTTCCTACACGGTTAACAGTGATGTTAACACTTGTTCCAAAGTTAGAAAGGTTGTTGATTGAAAGCTGGTTGTTTATTGTGCTGGAAGCTGCCCATGTCATTGAGTATGGAGAAACCCATGACTGCTGACATGTGTCATCAGCTGAATAAACACCTGCAAGGAAAGCAGCGTCATTAACTACAGTAACTGTAACAGTTTCTGTAGATGTGTTTCCGGCTGCGTCGCTTACTGTATAAGTAACGTCATAGATACCTGCAAGATTTGTGTTTACAACGTCTCCGCCAACAGTGATGCTGGTAGAAAGATCGCCATCTACATCATCAGCAGCAGTAGCTGAAGGGTTAGACCATGAGCTGTTAAGGGAAGCTGTTTGTGAGTTTCCGCCTGTAACAGTAATAGAAGGTGCTGTTGTGTCGTCTTTCTTACAAGAAGAGAACGAGATTACTCCTGCGATCATAGCGACAGAAGCGATAGTTAAGAGATGCTTTTTCATGTTGGTTTTTTGAGTTTTGAAGGGTTCTCTACAAATGTTGTGCAAAAGTATCCTTTTTAATGATTTATTCCAATTTTTTTTGGTATTTATCCAAAGAGTTATACATTTGCCGCCGGTTAACCAAACTAAAAAAACAAAAATGAAAAATTTATTCTCGTTCGCAGCTCTTGCTGCATTGACGATGTTCGCTGCTTCTTGCGGCAACGGTGAAGCAGAAAAAAAGCGTAAAGAAGATTCTGCGAACTTAGCTGATTCACTCACAGCAGTCCACACAAAATGGGTT
>JALYQL010000122.1 GCA_030855855.1 Bacteroidota bacterium
TTTACGGCAATTCACTACGGCATATCCATTGAAATAAATCAGTAAAGGCTTTTTATTCGCGCGGGCGTTTGCAAGAGCTTCGTCATAATCTGTGAAACAATTAATTCCTGAGATTGGCGAGATTTTCGAATATGTCGGCTGCGTTGCGGTGTCCGAATAAGAAATTGCTTGCGATGGCTCCAGGTTTATCCGGGCTGCATTTCTATTAATCAAAGGCAAATTTTTGCAGGACGAAAAGAGCAAAATCAGAATAAGAGATACAGTTGCCTTCATCTAGTAGAGATACTATTACGCTGAAAAATTATTTTGACACGCTTTTTCTTTCGTCGTATTTCTTTAAACCGCGATCAAGATAATCTGCATAATCATTTGCAGCGGGTGTATAACCTTGCGGAGGCAACAGCATCTTGCCGTCATTATCCACCAGCACATATAGCGGTTGCGAAGTTTGCTGGTAATTATATGATTCAACTTCACTCCATTTATTGCCGATAGTTCTTATCGGTTTGCCCTGTGCGTTTTTGTATTGCTGATTTAACGGTAATGCTGCTTTGTCATCGACATAGAGCGAAATGACCACATATTTTTCATTGAGGTATTTATATACTGCCGGATTTGACCAGACATTGTCCTCCATTTTTCTGCAGTTCACACAAGCATAACCGGTGAAGTCGATGAAGACCGGTTTACCCTGACTCTTCGCGTAGCATAAACCTTCTTTCAGATCATGAAAGCAGGAAAGATCTTGCGGACAATCAGAGCTGTTCGGATCTTTCCATTCACGGTAGCTGTTCGGAGGTAAATAACCGCTTACAAAAGTTGTCGGTGCGCCGAACATTCCGGGAATCAGGTAAGCTGCAAACGTGAATACAAGAAGCGCAAGCATTACGCGGGTCGTGGAAACGTGTTTCACATCACTGTCATGCGACAAGCGTAATTTTCCAAGAAGGTAAAGTCCGAGCAGAATTGCTACTACGATCCAGATCGCAAGGAATAATTCTCGTTTCAGGATTCCCCAATGGTAAGCCATGTCTACAGTGGAAAGGAATTTCAATGCAAGCGCGATCTCGATAAATCCTAATGTCACTTTTACCGAATTGAGCCAGCCTCCTGATTTTGGAAGTGAGTTCAGCCAACCCGGGAACATTGCGAATAGTGCAAACGGTAATGCAAGCGCTATCGCAAATCCTCCCATACCTACAGCAGGCCCTAAAAAGCTGCTACCGCGCGCTGCTTCGACAAGCAATGTGCCGATGATCGGGCCCGTGCATGAAAAGGAAACTAATGAAAGTGTGAAGGCCATGAAAAATATTCCCAACAGTCCGCCACGATCAGAAGCAGAATCAACTTTATTAATGAAGCTGCTTGGAAGAGTAATTTCAAACGCGCCCAAAAAAGAAATAGCGAAAATGATAAAGACAAAGAAGAAAATGAGGTTGAAGACCGCGCTGCTCGACATGGCATTGAGCGCATCATCACCAAGTGTGAGCGTGATTGTCATTCCAAGCGCTACATAAATTCCGATAATGGAAAGCGCATAAATAAAAGCATTGCGGATTCCAGACTTACGGTCTTTGCTGCGCTTGGTGAAAAAACTTACGGTAAGTGGGATCATCGGGAATACGCACGGTGTTAGCAACGCGATCAAACCTCCGATAAAACCGGCGATGAAAATTCCTGTATAGGAATGATCTTCTTCAACGGTTTTCAACTCTGCATCAGTAGGTTTTACTAATTGCGCGTTGCAGGCCGCAGTATCCACAATCGGATGCCCGTGATTTTTGTTCATTGCATTTGCAACTGCCTTTTCAATTTCAGTGGTACAATTGCAATTTCCGCTTGCTGTTGTATCATTTGTCGGAATAACAGGTGAAGTTCCGGCAACCACACCGGTTGAACCTGTGGCGCCTGTCGGAGCTGTTGCACCCGTTGATCCTGTTGCACCCGTTGCACCTGTGCTTCCTGTCGGAGCAATCACACCGGATCCCGCAACATTGAAATTCATTGCGGAATAAATCTGCTCGCATTTTCCTCCTTCACCTTCCACGCACACCTGGCCATTTACCTCCCCCGAAATTGTAAACGGCGCCGCGCTTTTTATTTTAATTTTTTGTTTCCAGGTAACAACACCAATAAAAAGAAAGCTGTTGGTGCCGAATCCATCTTCAAAACGTTTGATCGGTTTTTGCGTTTCAATTACTCCGCCAACCAGGTCATAATTCGGATTTGGCGTAAATGTAAATTCTGTCGGCAATGATCCTTCGTCTCCATCATGAGACACCAACGCGAAAATGTGCCATTTCCGGTCCACATCCGCTTTCATAACAAGCTCGGCTTCACCGGGACCAGTATTGACAACCGAAAACGTCCATTTCACAAGCTGTGCCTGCCCGAAAAGGAAGCTGCTTAGAAATAAGAACATCAGCAACAAAGCTGACCGGCGAAATGAGGAGAAAGTATATTTCATAAAAAAAAGTCGTGAACGAATCCCAAATTTAAGGGTAATCCGCTCACGACCGATATAAGGTTAAAAACGATCAATAATTAGCCTGAAAATGCTTATGGCTCGATCGAGATGGTGAAATCTTCATC
>JALYQL010000213.1 GCA_030855855.1 Bacteroidota bacterium
GCTGTCGGGCTTGCTTCACGCGTAGAAGGTGCAACAACTAATTACGGAGGCCGTTTTAATGCAAATGGAGCAACAGGTGTAAACTATGGCATCCGGGCATCCGCTACCGGATCTGGGCCTGGACCAAACTATGCGGGGTGGTTTGATGGCGATGTTATACGAACGGGAACAGATAATTTCACATCTGACCAAAATCTCAAACAAAACATTGACACAATTTCCAACGTATTAAATAGTGTGAATCTTTTATTGCCAAAAACCTTTTTCTTCGATACAATAGGCAATCCTAATATGGGGTTAAGTTCAAGAAAACAATGGGGGTTTATAGCTCAGGATGTGGAAACCATTTTACCAGAACTTGTCAGTGAAGCAACCCGATCAGCTGAGTATGATTCATTGGGAAATGTAATTGAGCCTGCATTAACCTTCAAAACGCTAAACTACAACGCCTTCATAGCCATCCTCATGAAAGGGATGCAGGAACAACAAACCAAAATCGACAGCCTTTCCCTGCAAATGGCCAACATGCAATCACAGGTCAACGGCTGCTGCTCTAACTCCGCCCGCACACAAAACCCAAACGCAAACCAAACAGACGTCACCCTCACAAGTGCACAAAGCATCGTCCTAAATCAAAACGTTCCGAACCCTTTTGCTGAACAAACAACCATCACCTATAACCTTCCTGAATCCGTCACAAAAGCGCAATTGCTTTTCTACGATGCAACTGGAAAGCTTATAAAAGCAGTTGATCTCACCGGTCGCGGTGAAGGACAAATAAATGTGTTTGCAAATGACCTGAGCAGCGGCATTTATTCCTACGCACTCGTTGTAGACGGACAAGTCGCCGATACAAAACGAATGGTGAAAACACAATAAGAAATCAGCTTTTAAATTTCAGGCCGATCATTTCTGATCGGCCTTTTTTCTGCTCGTTATTGTACCTTTGTATAGAATTTTAATCCCGGAAAATATTCTGAATGACGAATTTACCCAACTGGAACATCAACAAGTCATGGACGCTTTTCCTTGACAGGGACGGCGTGATCAACGTGCGTTTCCCCGGCGATTATGTAAAGCATGTCGGCGAATTTGAATTCATTTCCGGCGCGATAGAAGCAATTGCAGGATTTTCTGAACTATTCGGAAGAATAATTGTGGTGACGAACCAGCAGGGAATTGCAAGAGGATTTTACACGCACGAAGATCTCGGCAGCATCCACACACACATGCAGGCGGAAATAGAAAAAGCCGGCGGGAAAATCGACCGTGTCTATTACGCGCACCAGGCCGCTTCTGAAAATTCTCCCATGCGAAAACCCGGAACCGGAATGGCCCTGCAGGCCCAAAAAGATTTTTCAGAAATAGACTTTTCAAAATCCGTCATGATGGGCGACACCCAAAGCGATATGGAATTCGGGAAAGCCCTTGGAATGAAAACGATCTTTGTCGGTGATGAAAAGTTAGAAATCGAAGTTGACGGAAAAGTGAATGCTATTGAGGATGCAGTGTTTAAACAGGGTAATGCCTGACGTTAGATTTGTATATTCGTAGTTAGCGGTAAGTTTAAGAGGTATATGAAGGTATAAAAGCAGGCAATAAAATATGATTTAAAGATTTTAAATAGAGTTTATACCGATTAAGATTTGTATGCCAATGATTCAAGAGTTGCAATATCAAAAACTGAGTGTTTACGGTGTATCCGCGATGCAAGTCCGCAATCTTGAATGTCAAAACGACCGACTTTTAACCATAGTATCTTAATCGATATAAACTCTAATGGCCATAGAATATTGTTTAATTTGTAATACCTGTAAAGAGTTTATGGATATTCATAAATTCAAATTAATACCGCATATATGTGACAAATCTCCTTTAGGAATAGATGGAGTAAAAATCAGCCATTTTGAAATTGACAACGGCATAAAAAATTCTACAATTGAAATCAGCAATAAAGATCATAATTGGATTTTTGAGCTTCTGCCCTATATAAAAATCTTTTCCGGAGAACATGCTAATCATGATTTAAGAATTGTAGATAACAGTGGCCCCGATTATCATTGGTGGCCCGAACATGCCGGATATACCGAGTGGAAAGAAATAGTGACGACCATAGATAATGAGTTGTTTTTACCACGTAATCTTATAGACGATTTGCAAATAACAGAATGGAGAACAGCGGAGGCGTATTTGCAGTCATTACAGGTTAATTTATATGCTGAACTTGAATTAAAAGAGTATAGAGAGAAATTTAACCAATTGATAGAGCGTGATAACGCAGAGTAAACTACCGCTAACCGCAACGTTGCGTTATGGCAGAGGAAGCGCGAATACAATCAGTTGTGCAATTAATAAGCAGTGTGCGTTCAGACAGGTTAGTGCATCTAATCCGCCACAACGCAAAGCAGCAAACCTTTAACCACAAATTTTTCCGCCTATGAAAGTTCCCATCAATCAGCCAGTAACAATCGACCAGGTCAGAGCATCCGTCGTACAGGAATTTCCGCAGTACACGATTTCCATGCGCACTCCCGCTCTCATGGTCGTAAAAAAATCCGGAACAGCCGCAGCGCTCGTCATGGTCAGAAAAAACAAAATAATCGTCAACGAAGGTTTCGCAACCATGGGCGGACAAATGGTTTTCACGCTCACCATGATCCTGTTCGGAATCCTCATTCCTCTAATCATTTATTTCACTTCCTTCTACCCAAAACAAAAAGCCGTAGTCCGCGAAGTCGCCGGTCATCTCACCACCCAATTCGGATAAAAATAAGGAAAGGGGTACGAATTACGAATCAAAACGAATATACGAATGATGGCAGGAGACCCTCCTTTAATGGATTCGTATATTCGTTTTGATTCGTAATTCGTACCCCCTTTCGTATATTCGTACAGATTCGTAATTCGTACCCTTTTAGTAATTCCTTCCCTTCGTATATTCGTACAGATTCGTAATTCGTACCCACTTTAGTAATTCGTACCCCCCTTTTTATTTATTTTCATTTTCGTGTGACTTTCACACCCGGTAGGTATTATGAAGTTAAAACGCCTTAAACTCTACCATGAAAACAATTTTGTTTGCCCGGACGAGCGCCCTTTCTGCTGCCCTCATTTTTCTCTGCCTTGCCTCGTGCAACCAGGGTTCAAAACTTGCAGATAATTCCCGCAGAGCTGTTGATCCGGTCCTGCAAAACGATGTTCCCTTCCGCGATTTTACTGTCAGCGCTGATGAAGGCGATACGATTTCATTAAGCGAAGGAACAAAGCTGTTTATCCCTTCCGGCATTTTTGTTGATGCGGATGGCGCTCCTGTAAAAGGCAATGTCGAGATCCATTATCGTGCATTTTATACGCCCGGAGAAATTATCGCTTCCGGCATTTCCATGATGTATGATTCGGCCGGCGCTGAACATATTTTTTCTTCTGCAGGAATGTTCGAGATCAACGGAACGCAGAATGGAAAACCTGTTGCCATCGCGCCCGGAAAAGCAATCGACATGGATTTTGCTTCTACACGTAATGATGCTACATATTCATTCTATAAAATGGACACGGCGAGCGCACGCTGGAATTATATTACCACAGGACAAGCCGGCACGAATGCATTACGCGAAAAATTAATGGCAGACCTCGCATCCATGCAGCAATCAGGATACAAACCTGCCGAGCCGAAATTATATGATCCGGCAAAACCGGTGATCAATATTGATGTGGATATAAAAGATCACCCGGAGCTGGCGGGCTATGATGGTTTGTTGTGGCAATACGCAGGAAGCGGAACAGATCCTGAAAAAAATAAATGGATCTATGAAACAGAATGGACATCAGCGCAGCTTACCGTAAAAGACAGCAGCACCTGCATGTATAATTTAAATCTTTCTGACGCAACGAAGAAATTTTCCACCAATGTTTATCCTTCTCTTAAAGGAGAAAATTACCAGCAGGCAATGGCAGAATTCCGCCAGAAGATGGAAACATTTGATGCAGCTGAAACTGTGCGTCAGGAAAAAAGAAAAAACGTGGCGCTCACCACACAATTTCAGCGCCGCACACGCATCGGAAATTTCGGAATGCATAATTGGGATATGTTCGCATCTTTAGGAACACCCGATTGGGCCACAGCGGAATTCCATTTTGAAGATCCTGAATTTGAGAAACAGCGGGAAAATGTGGCGGTTTATTTTATCGCCGCTGATGGACGGATTATCTCAACTTATAATGGAGCCGCCGTTTCCCGTTTGACGTATGTCAAGAACAGGGCCTCATCGGTTATCGCTATTTTGCGTGGAACAAATAAAGCCGAGATCATGTCAAATATCGATTTCCTTTCCTCTGTCGCTCCCGAACGGACAGATCATTCCAATTTAAAATTGCATTCCACCACACAAACTGTTTCCAACAGCAAAGAGCTCGATGCTTTGATTGCTAAACTATGATCCGGAAATCCCTTTTGCAGATAAGCTTGTTTTGCATTTTAATACTGCAGGCTGATTTTGCTCTCGCACAACGAACAAAAGACGTGGGCAATCCACGTCTTTTGCTTCCTGTACGCCAGGGATTAAAATGGGGCTATGCCGACACCGCGAAAAATATTGTCATCACCCCGCAGTACGATGCCGCGAATGCATTCAGCAACGGACTTGCTATTGTAGAAAAAGACAAAAAAGCATTTGCAATCGATCAAACGGGAAAAGTGCTTACACCCGGTTTTGATAATATGGTAATGCTTGAAGATACATTGCTTTCTATTTATCTCAACCAGGTTTCCGATACGCTCGGCGGCTGGGGAATCTGCACACGTTCGGGATTTTTAATTCTTCCTCCCGCGTATGATGAAGTCGTAAGGCTCGATGCAGATCTTTTTTCTTTCCGCAAAGATTCGTTGTGGGGCGTTGTAAACCGTAACGGGGTAATTCTTCTTCCGCCCGCTTACGACGTGATAGATATTGCGTACCGCGATTACCTTCGGTTACGTAAAGACAAAAAGTACGGACTCATCGGTCGCGACGGAAAAAGATACCTCGACGATATTTATTCCGAAATATATCTTCCTAATAAATGGATCATCGGCGCATACATGGACAAAGAAACTCCCTCACGCGCAAAAGGCTGGGGCGCTTATGATCAGACTCCTGAAATTTTTATTCCGTTCGGGGCAGACAGTCTTTTTCGTGTCAATGCGTATTTCGTCGGTGTGAAAGAAAAAGATTCGCTTGCGTGTTATTTTTCACGCGCGGCAAAAAACTACACACCATTTATTTACAAAAGTATTTTTTCCGTCGATCTGTATTGGGCGCAACTGGTAGATTTTGAAGGTCGTCGCGGGCTTGTGGATACTTCCGGAAAAATAATTGTTCCGGTCAGCTATGCTGATATTACCATTGGAGGAAATGGTAACTGGTTTGTGGCGGATAAAAATAAAAACTGGGGATTTTACAATACAGCCGGCGAATTAAAGCTCGCACCATCATATTCATCTATTCAACCTTTCCGCTCAGTCGTTACGGTAGTGTTCAATGGAAATTTACAAGGACTTGTAAATATTTCGGGCGAGTTACTCGTGCCTCCCGGAAACCAGGAAATTATTATCCGCGGCAACACAGCCAAAGTAATCCGCCCCGATAATTCCGCCACATTTATCAAGCTCGATGCAAACGGAAAGATCATCGACCAGAGCACGTACGATGAATTCCGCGTGATAAAAATCGGCGGGCTTGAAGCAGCTGTGAATATCGGGCCCGATGGTACTATCACTCCTTCCGGCCGCGCATTTTTTCCTGTAGTGGATTCGCTCGACTGGTTCATGAATCCGCAAACCATGTTGTGGGGACTCCGCAATACATTCACCAATGACACGCTCATTCCCGCACAGTTTTATTCCGTTGATCCAACCCGGAACGGCTTTACAATTGTTTCGCTTCATCAATCTTCCACCGGCATTGTCATTGACGGAAAAACTTCGGTGACAACAGATCGTTACGGACTGGTAAATGACAGCACAGGAAAAATAGTGCTGAAGCCAACTTATTCCAGTATCCGTAAAGAAGATCTCCGGCCCGGAAGCTTCAACGGATTTGTGCGGGCAACTTTAGCAAACGGCGCAATGGCATTGGTAACCACCGATGGAAGTGAACGCACGATGTCCTTTACTTACATTGATAATGTGCAGAATGGCTACGCGAGAATTTGCATCGGCGGTAAATGGACGATTGAAGATCCCGGTGAGCGAATTACCGATATTTTTCATTTCTGTACAGAGCAATCCATAAACCCGGTAAGAACATTCGGACCAGCTTCCACGTCGCCGTTATTCATGGAAAAAAGCATCTGCATCGCCGGAGGAAAATGGGGTTATGTGGATAACACCGGGCGCGTGATCATTGCCGCCGCGTATGATGGAGCGAAACAAGTGACGGAAGAAACTGGAATTGTGAAGAGGGGAAAAAAATGGGGAGTGATCGACATGACCGGCGCGATAAAAATTCCTTTCGTGTACGATGTGCTGTATTACATGGAGGCCGACACGAACACATTTATCATTGCACAAACGAATGGTATCCGTTATGGTTACGTCGACAGGAACGGAAACATTCAGATCCCGGCTGACCTGAAACAAAGTAAAGTGCTGGGCAATGGTTATATCGGATTTACAAAAACCGGGAAATGGGGCGTGATAAATTCGCGCGGTATGCCGGTGTGCGCAGAAAAGTATCACGAAATCCTTCCTTTTTCAGAAGGAAAAGCAGCTGTGCGGCTCGGAAATAAATGGGGCTACATCGACACGCTCGGCACGGAAATTATTGCGCCCGCATTTGAAAAAGCAGGACAATTTAATTCAGGGGCAGCCCGCATTGTAAAAAATCAGCGATGGGGATTTATCGATCAGTATGGCGCCACGATCATTGAACCGAAATATATGCAGGCGGGAAATTTTTCGGGAAATGCGGCGCCGCTTCGTACACGTGATGGCTTCGGATTAATCGGCAAAGAAGGCAAATGGCTGCAAAAACCGGTTTACCAGAAAGTAAGTCAGCTCGATAGTTCGCTTACCGGATTTTTTGTTTTACGCAACGAAAGCGGATCTGCTGTATGCAAAGCCGATGGAAAAATTTTCATTCCCGCGAAATATGAAGCATACAAATATCTCGGTGAAGGAATGATCGGTTGCCGCAATGGAAAAGACTGGATGCTTTTGGATACAACGGGGAAAATTATTTCCAAAACAACCTTCGAGCAGATCAAACCTTTCTCTGAACATTTCGCGGGTGCTTCACAAAACGGAAAGTGGGGGTTCATTAACCGCAGCGGAAAATTCGTCGTGCAGCCGCAATATTCAGTAGTCGGAAAATTCGTGGATCACCTCGCGTATGCATATGTAAACCTGAATTCCTACATCATCGACACAACCGGAAAAGTGAAGATTCGTTTTGATAAAGCTGCCACCGCTTACCTCGGCTACAGTGAAGGAAAATACGTGCTGGGAAGGCTGAATACAAAGCGGGAAATTGAAAAGCAATATTACCTCACCCGCCACGGCGTGCGCGTGAACCGCATCGACTATAGAGAAGCGCTGTTATTCCAGGACGGCGCGGCAAGGGTCCGTTCCGACGGTCCGACATGGGGCCTGATCAGTTTCACGGGCTATTACCTCATCAAGCCCCGGTTTTTTGTGCTGGGCCCGTTCGAATATGGCCTTGCGCGTTTCCAGATGCGCTACACGCTTGGTGTTTTTTCATTGGACGGCAAGCCCGTTTTGCCGGTAGGCTATGACGCTGTTTATTACGACGATGATTTGGAAAAGATCCGTTTCGAAAAAGGAAATGCGTTGGGTTATTTGTTCCGCGATGGAACGGTGTGCTGGCCGGAAAGTGAATAGGAAGGCTTTTTTTCAGGCAGAAGCGGAGAATTGCCTTATCCGCTAAACCCCAATGTCATTAAGTTAAGCACACACACATTAATTAATCCGCCGTGGCGGAGCAATTTCCTGATTATTCAGAACTTTATCTTCGGGAGAGAACAGATCGCACCTACGGCGCTTTAACGATTTTCGCATGATTTTAGAGACAGGGCGCACCTACGGCGCTGAAAAAATATCCCGGCATCTAGCGCCGTAGGTGCGTCCTGTCTTTAAAAAGAAATCATACACTCAGAAAAGCGCCATAGGTGCGTCCTGTTCTCACATCCACTGATTTGTAAATAGATCAAAAATGCGCTTAACTTAATGACATTGCGCTAAACCCCCACTTCCCGCTCTTCGTAAGGCAAGCCGCCATCAGAGCCATATTCGTCCCACTTCCTGCAAACAAATTACTCCTCCCATCGGTAATCTGTAATTGGTAATCCGGTAATTGGGAATCACTTCATCGACCCTATTCCCTCATCCGTCTATTTCCCTTGAAATTCAGGTTTTTCATACCGATTTATCATTATTTTTACCACCTCTTACGAACAGGTTTGTAAAGGGTAAAAATCTTTGAAAATCGCTCCAAATTATGGCAGGAACTGCTGCTGATTACCTTCCAATCGCTTTCACTGTGCTCGTTGCGTCCGGATTTGTTGTAACAACACTTTTTGTTACCCACAAGCTGGGGCCGATACGGAAAACAAAAAAGAAGCTCGAAACATTTGAGTGCGGGATCGAACCACAGGGAAATGCACGTGTTCCATTCTCAATCAAGTATTTCCTCATAGCAATCCTTTTCGTGCTTTTCGATGTGGAAGTGATTTTCATGTATCCATGGGCCGTTAATTTCCGCGATCCCGACGGAGCAGGACCATTACACGGACTTGGAATTGTAGGGCTTATTGAAATGATGTCTTTCATCGGCGTTTTCCTCATCGGGTTTTACTACATCCTGAAAAGAGGCGCTTTGAAATGGGAAGATTAAAAAGTTAAATAGTTTCGGATTTCGAATCATGTAAAACTCGAAACCCGAAACTAAAAAACCCGAAACTAAGATGGCAATTGAAGAAGTAAAACGAAGCAAATTAGATATCTCGCATTCACCTGCGGGAATTGAGGGGCCCGGATTTTTTGCTACATCACTGGAGAAAGCAGTAGGACTCGCGCGCAAAAATTCGATCTGGCCTTTGCCGTTCGCCACTTCATGCTGCGGAATTGAATTCATGGCCACCATGGCTTCCAATTACGATTTAGGCCGTTTTGGCTCGGAGCGGCTCAGCTTTTCCCCACGCCAGGCAGATCTGCTGATGGTGATGGGAACGATCGCGAAAAAAATGGGGCCGGTGTTAAAGCAAGTGTATGAGCAGATGGCCGAGCCGCGTTGGGTTTTGTCAATGGGCGCGTGTGCGTCGAGCGGTGGAATTTTTGATACGTACAGCGTGCTACAGGGAATTGACAGAATTATTCCTGTCGACGTTTACATTCCCGGCTGCCCGCCACGACCGGAACAAGTGCTCGACGGCATCATGCAGATCCAACGACTCGTAGAAACAGAATCTTTACGTCGCCGCGATTCACCCGAATACAAAGCAATGATGACTAAATACGGAATGGAATAACCGCACAGCTCCTGGCCCCAAAAGGAACCATCGCACAAAATAAGAGTGCGTGGTCCCC
>JALYQL010000118.1 GCA_030855855.1 Bacteroidota bacterium
TTAATGGATGCCGCGCGATTTTTATCTACGATATTCAGCTGCATGAACCGTCAATTATTCTTCATAACGATCTGGACCGTGTACCTGCTTTTCACTTCAAGAAAAATCTGTTTGCCTGCTGTTACACGATCAACTGTTGCCTGGTCGTAATAACGGATTGTTACCAGCTCCACATTTTCATTGTAAAGCACACGGTAATTTTCACGCAGCTTTTCAATCAATGCAGGAAGCTTTGAAGGGTCATCATCCACACTCACCGAAAAGCTGATCGCGGAATTCAACATCACATTCATCTTTACACGGTGTTTCGCGAAGAGCTCAAAAATATCACCGAGGTTTTCTTCCACAATAAATGAAAAATCCTTGGGTGAAATAGAAAGCAGCACCTGTTCTACTTTAAAGATGAAGCACGGAACCGGAAGATGAACCTGCTCTTCGTGAATTTTTGTCCCTTCTTTTTCGGGCGCGACAAAAGAACGGACGTAAAGCGGAATTTTTTTATTCTGTAAAGGTTTGATTGTTTTCGGGTGAATAACAGTCGCACCATAATAGGTAAGCTCAATCGCATCCTGGTATGTGAGCTGCGGAATTAATTTTGTCTCATCAAACCATTTCGGATCCGCGTTGAGCACGCCGGGCACATCTTTCCATATCGTTACGCTTTCCGCGTCGAGGCACCATGCAAGGATCGCCGCGGTAAAATCAGAACCTTCACGTCCCAGCGTAGTGGTGAAGTTTTCGGAAGTAACACCGATGAATCCTTGTGTGATCACCAGCTGCTCTTTGCCCGATTGAAAAAACGGAACCAGCTCTTCTTTCACCAACTGCTCTGTTAATGCCCAGTCTACTTTTCCTTCGCGGTAAGAATTATCAGTCTTGATAAAATCACGGATGTCCCACCATTTATTTTTCAAACCCGCTTCTGCGAGATAGGCGCTTACGATCTTAGTAGAAAGAATTTCACCCAACGACACGATCTGGTCGTATTCACAATCGAATGTATGTGTCGGCTCTTCTTCAATAGCCCAATCCAGCTCTACGAATGTATTGTGAATGTCGGTGAAGACAGGATGATTTTTGTCGGGAAATAATTCTTCTAGAATATCAAAATGAAATTTCCGGATGCCTTCAAGTAGTTCAGCAGCGTTTCCTTTTTTGTAATAAAAAGCGTCGCATAAGCTTTCAAGCGCATTCGTCGTTTTTCCCATTGCAGAAAGCACAACAACCAAACGTTCACCGGTAAATCCTTTGAGAATTCCTGCAACATTTCTTACAGCATTTGCATCTTTTACCGAGGCTCCTCCGAACTTGAAGATTTTCATGGATACGAAAGTACGAAATAGGGGGAAGGCAAATTACCTGATTACCAATTACCAATTACAGATGAAAAAAAATCAGTAACCAGAACTTTTCTTTGCGCCTTCCTTCGCGTCTTTGTGGGGAATCACCCGCCAGCACAATTTCATTTACCCGAGCAACTGTTTTATTTCCGAAATATCCAGGCTTACATTCAGCCAGTCATCCGCAATCCGTGCTTTATATTTTCCGTAAAAATTGAGGGCAGGCTCATTCCAGTCGAGCACCTGCCACATCATGCCGGAACAATTTTCATTCACTGCTTCCTGCATGGTGCGTTCGAAAAGCAATTTCCCGGCGCCATGGCCACGCTCCTTTTCACTTACAACGATATCTTCGAGATACAATCGTTTGCCTTTCCACGTTGAGTAACGCCAGTAATAAAGTGAAATGCCAATGATGACCTGATCTTTTTCCGCGACAAAACAACCGAACAAAGGTTTTTCGCCGAATCCGTCGCGCTCAAGGTCTGCGACAGTAACTATTACTTCATTTGATGCGCGTTCGTAATCCGCCAGCTCCTGCACAAGTGCAAGAACACTTTTCATATCTGATTTTGTTGCTTTCCGGATAATTACATCTGCTGCCATGCAACAAATATAAAAACATAGTGGTGCCGGATGAAGCATCCGACACCACTTGTGTTACAATTTCACATCCCGGCTCAAAGGGATGCGTGTGTGCAACTTTTTATTGACGAATAAATTTCACCGCAGTGCTGCGACCGTCATCAATTACACGTATCGCATAAATTCCGATCGGCAGATCTGCTATTGAAATGGTAGTTTGCCCCGCTGCATTTACGAAACCTGATTGCACAATGCGACCTGTAAGATCAAGCAATTCAAATTGTGAATGATCAGAAACAGGATGATAAGTCATTGTCAGAAACGTGGAAGCCGGGTTGGGATAAACGGAAAGCAACGAAGCAGCACTGACTTCCTGAATTCCGACATTCCATTCAGCACAGGAAGGAGTGGATTGTGCGGCGTACCAGCTGCGGACTTTAGCAGCATCGCGTAACACAAGAGCGAAATGTGCGCTGTCGTATGCCCCGACTGTTGTATCGCGCGTATAGACAATCGCATAATCAATGCTCACCGGTGTTACGAGATTAAGATTGAATGGTCCACAGGAAGCAACAAAGCGGCGGTCATGCGGCGTATTACCTGCAGTTGGTTCACTCCATCCCGAAGCGTCATAAGGAAGGCTGCTGAACATAAATGGCGTCGGTATAATTCCACCATAACCATTTCCACCATATGTCATGATAGTGCTGTCTTTCCATTTTCCGGTCATGTAATTATAATAATCATCTGCATGTTCCGGGTTTCCGGTTACTGTAAAATTATTATCGGAAGTATTGAAGCCGGTCAGCATATTGTGCTCGCCTGTTTCATCAATCGTACCGTCATTGTCATTATCTCTTCCATCAGCGGGTTCTGCAGCCGGGCCATCGAGCATTACAATAGAACTAATCGGCGGATGCGCGCCGTAGGTCCCAAATACAGGTGTTGGTCCTGAACCATCATTCTGATCACCGTTATAAGCGAAAGCAATATTCGCAGGAGGATAACAACCTACAAAATCATCATCATAAGCGCCAAGATCATTATCCTGCCACAAGCCGATAAAAGCATCATGATATTGCTGGCCACTCCAGTTATAGATTTTAAAATTATAATACGTCGTATAATTCACTACTTTTTCGCTGTCAGCAATTACAGGGCAATTATATGCATAGGCAGACGCGTGAACTTCTACTTTTAATGGTGTACCACCTGTTTCCATATGTGCGCTCACATTATCATTAAATATCCAATACAACATCTGGTCACCTTTGATCTCCGGATAATCGCCTCCAGTAAGTGGATCATAAATGCCATTGCTATTCACATCGACGTAAGGCGCGAGATTGTGCATTTGATTCCCCGCCCCATGTGCAGGCCAGCTCAAAAAATCATCATTCGGAATATAATTTCCATTTTGCACATCACCAGTGCTCCAGTAATATTGAAATTCGAGAATTTTTGTTTTGTCAATTTTCCAGATGTGATCGTAAGCTCCGGCCACAAGAGAATCTGAAGTCCCATTTGTTGTGTCAAGCGGGCCCGGAAAATAATCCATTCCGCTTTGGCGATAAGTCATTGCGGCCTGGTGTAAATTACCACCCGCATCCAATCCGCCGATCCACAAAGCAGAGGCAAAAATCGCATGTGCATCGCCACCTTTCGGAACTTCGTATTGCGTAGTGATCGTATTCCAATGCATATCGCCACGATTCATCATTGCTGCGTCCACTTCGTTTACATCAAGGTGCTTCACGTTGTTTGGTGTAAGCAAGCCAAATGAATTATGCTGCGCGGGATCGAATACATATAAGTCCGGGTAGGAAGCATTACTGCGGACAAACCACATCCGGGTGGTGCTGTTATCACTAACACCTTTCAATATGCCATAGCCTATAGCATAGAAAGAAAGAGGTGATGTGATTTCCATATATCCTATACAGCCAAATACAGGTCGGCCATGCGGACCTGTGCCGATCTGTCCATAGCTTGGAATTGGATTAGGGTTTATAGTAGCTAATGAAGGAAATAATTGTAATGCAGATTCAAAATTGGCACCGTTAAATTTTCGCACATTTTGAGATGACGGAGAGGGGCCTGAACCGCACCAGATTCCGCCGGTATTATCAACAAAAACCTGGCGGACGTTATTGGAAGGAAGTGAAGTGTTGGAAGTATTAAAAACAGACCATGTTGTGCCATTATACTGCACCATGCCCCCGTTTTTAGTGCCTGTCCAGACTACACCTGATTGATCAACCGCGACACTGTTTATGTAATTAACAGGCAAACCGGAATTTGCGGTCGTGTAAGTGGTCCAGTTTGTTCCGTCAAATTTTGAAAGTCCCTGGGTTGTGCCAAACCATGTATCGGAATTATGTACGGCCACGCTAAGAACAGTATCGCTGGCAAGTCCTGAATTCGATGCCTGGTAACTTGTCCACGTGCTTCCGTTAAATAATGCTGCGCCGTTATACGTGCCGGCCCACGTATTGCTGTTGCTGCTGAATGCGAACGAAGTTACATTGTTCGAAGGAAGGCCGCTTGAGTTATTATAAATTGTCCATGTGCTTCCATTATACATGGCAATTCCCATATTGGAAGAAGCGATCCATTTGTTATTCGCATTGTCTATAGCAAGCGTTGTTTTGAAGGCAGTGCTATAAGCAGCCGGAAGAGGAATTCCTGTAACACCATTCTGTCCAAATACAAATGCAGGCAGCAATCCCAAAAGAAGTAATATCTTTTTCATAATTCATAATTGTGATCAGGTAAGCGGGATGTGCTATTCAAATGTATTCTACCCCTTCTTTACAGGCAAAACAGATTTCACCATGATTATACATGTCCAAATGAGTACGAAAGGGGTAGGAAAAACGAAACATGGACGAATCCCGATAGCTATCCGCAGCGAAATACGAAAGGGTACGAAATATATGATCCACTGAAATGCTTTCGCAATTTTTCGGAACAATTTCGTTTTTCGTACCCTTTTCAATAAAACCTCCAAAATGCGCATCTTTGCAGTAAGCAAACAACCAAACAGACCCAAATGAGCAAAGTCAAAACCTTAGGCCAGTTTATCATTGAAAAACAATCCGATTTTCCTTATGCAAAAGGCGAGCTTTCCCGCTTGTTGCGTGATATTGGCATTGCAGCGAAAATTGTCAACCGTGAAGTGAATAAAGCGGGGCTTGCCGATATTCTCGGAGATGCAAATGACGCCGGAGAAACAAATGTGCAAGGTGAAATTCAGAAAAAACTTGATGTATTTGCCAATGAGCAATTCATTGCCGCGTTGAGCGTGGGCGGTGAAGTGTGTGGAATTGCTTCGGAAGAAAATGAAGAAATGATAATCGTAGAAACTGCGCAATCACGAAATGCAAAATATGTAGTTGCTATGGATCCGCTGGATGGCTCTTCGAATATTGATGTGAATGTTTCTGTAGGAACAATCTTTTCGATTTACAGGAGACTTTCATTGTCTGGCCCGGGAACGGTCGAAGATTTTATGCAGCGGGGCACCGAGCAGGTAGCAGCAGGTTATATTATTTATGGCTCTTCGACAATGCTCGTGTACACCACCGGAAAAGGTGTCAACGGCTTTACACTTGATCCTTCCATCGGCGAATTTTGTTTGTCGCATCCGAATATGAAAACGCCCACCTCGGCAAAAACATATTCCATCAACGAAGGAAATTATGTTCATTTTCCTGATGGCGTAAAAAAATATATCAAATATTGCCAGGAAGAAGACAAAGCGACTAAACGTCCGTATTCCTCACGCTACATTGGCTCTGCTGTTGCCGATGTTCACCGCAACCTGATCACCGGTGGAATTTACATTTACCCGACCACCGCTTCTTCTCCCAACGGAAAGCTTCGTCTATTATACGAATGCAATCCGATGGCATTTATCATTGAGCAGGCCGGCGGAAAAGCAACGGATGGCGCACGCAGAATCATGGAGCTTGAAATAAAGTTGCTTCACCAACGCACGTCTTTCTTTGCAGGCTCGGCTGATATGGTAGATAAGGCATGCGATTATATGCATAAGTTTTCACCAACGGCCGTTAAAAGCTGAACTGGCATATTAAAGACAACGGAGGATTTTTTCAGTTTCGCTGCACTCGCTATTGTGCGCCCGCAAAGCTATTTTAATAAAGTCGCGGTTGAATCTATTTCTTATAAAGTAGACAAGGACAAATTGGCAATAAGCCTTTTTGATAATGTGAATGAAGCAAAGCTCTGGCTGAAATCGCTTTCAAACAACAGGAATAATTCCGCGAAAACTTCCGAGAATTAATTTTTAAATTTTTTCTACTGTAACTTTTATTTTAAGGATGGCGTCTTATGCATGAACTTCACATTCAGCATAAACAAATACATCCTTATTATGAAAACAGTTATTCTTTCTCTTTCATTTTTGCTTTGTTTTTCCGGCATCCCGGTTTGCGCGCAAACAAATTTCACAGCGGATCCTTACGCGGCTACAGCCGCCCAAAATAAAACGCAATCTCAAATCTTCGCAAAGATCATTCAACACATGCATGTGCCGGAAAGCATGAAAAACACGGTTTCATCGGAACGCGTGCGTGTCGTGTTCACGATCGATGAAAATGGCAAAGCGCACGTAGTCGATGTATGCACCGGCCGCCCGGAATTAAAGTCGTCCGTTACCGGCCAGTTTGAAGCGATCGACTTCTCCGACAGCAAAGACACAGCTGGTGAAATGTTCTCTATCTGGCTGACTTTCAAAGTGCTGTAGTAGATTTTCAGAGTGTGGTGTAACAAACGTATCTATTCAAACGTCTTATTCAAAAGCAAGTAAAATTACCCTATTATGAAAACCATTTTTTCTTCCATCGCCTTATTTTTTACCGCGGCATTATTTGCCCAGGTGACCACCGAAACAAGAACCCCCGGCGATTTTACCGGCATCAAAACCTCTTCTGTTATCAAAGTGGAGATCACACAAGGAGAAGCATGTGCAGTAATTGTTGAAGGTCCCGCGAATGATCTTAAAGATTTAAAAACCGAAGTTGAAGGCGGTGTGCTCATCATCTCCACCGGGAATCCTAGTGATGCAGAAGAGCTTCTTGTAAAAGTGACGGTGAAGAATCTGCGTACGCT
>JALYQL010000265.1 GCA_030855855.1 Bacteroidota bacterium
AGCATCATATTTATATTCATATCGCGTATAATGCGTTTCATTAAGTGAGCTTTCATAGTGATAGAGCCACCATTTCAACAATCCGAATTTTTTCCCTTCAAAATATTCTTCCCGGTAAATAAGGTTACCTGCTTTATTATAAGTTTCCGTGACTTTTGTCGTGTTCCATATTGGATGAATAAAGCTTATAGTTGTGTCAAAATACACCGGAGCTTGTGATGGGCATGCAGAAGTAACAGTATCGAATTTTTTATACGCTGCAAAATCATGCATTCGCGTCGAGCTTGAATCGGACCGCTCCATACCATTCCGGCAGTAAAAATATTTAACAAAAAACGCAGAGTCGCGGGTTTCATTCAAGGAATCATCCGGGTACGCATAAACTGAAATGGATTTGATCTTATGTGACTCATTAAAACAAGCGCTCGCCGAATCATACCTGTCTTCAAGATAATAGGTCGTGGCATGATATCCGGCATAACCTGGCCCGAATTGAGAAAAGCTATATCCACTGATAAAGCATAATAAAAAAGCAAGCTGAACTTTTCTCATTCATATCAGCAAATAGTGCCTCAAATCTTTGCCAATATCATTTTCTCCACTTCTTCCGAATCCCACTTCTCTTCTATTCCTTCCATCGCCATAATGCCTTTCATAATTTCTTCCTGCCTTGCTCCTTCTTTCATCGCAGTCGAATAACGAATCGAAGGTGTGTATGTCACCATCGAATAAAGCGGGATCCATTTCTCCGGGTATTTCGCGCTGAACCGGGCTTCGATTTTTTTCTGCAATAAAAATTTCGGGTCGGCAGTTTTGTCGCGCATCTCGATGAAATTTTTCAATGCGAGTTCGGCCACAGCATCTCCATCGGGCTTACGCAACGATTCGTATTCCGAAAATATTTCATGCCAGTCTTCCTTATGTTTTGTGATCAGCTCATCTAGCACCACGCAATCTTCAAAACCGCAATTCATCCCTTGTCCGTAAAAAGGAACGATTGCATGAGCAGCATCACCGATCAAAGCGAGCTTATCATCAAACGTCCATGGAAAACATTTTACGGTGACGAGTGATGCGGAAGGATTTGCAAAATAATCTTCGAGCAATGCCGGCATCAACGGAACTGCATCAGGGAATTGCTGATCGAAGAATGTTTTTACGTCTTCTTTCGTTTTCAATTTCGCAAAAGACTGTTCCCCTTCGAATGGAAAAAACAAGGTGCATGTGAAGCTTCCGTCAAGGTTCGGCAAAGCGATCATCATGAAATTTTTTCTCGGCCAGATATGAAGCGCATTTTTTTCAATAAGGAATTCGCCGTTCGGTCCGGCAGGAATATTTAATTCTTTATAGCCATGTTCAATGTAAAACTGCCGGTATTCAAAACGATCATGAGAAAGCATCGCGCTTAATCGTGCGGCAGAAAATGCTCCGTCGGATCCGAAAAACAAATCAGATTGCACATCACTTTCCGAATGATTTTCTTCATTGACAAAATGCGCCTTGCCTGTTTTCGTATCCACATTCGCACAGCGTTCCGAAAACTTGAGCGTAACATTCGGCTGTGCTTCCGCGAGATCCATCAGCTTCATATTAATTCCGCCGCGCGACACCGAATAGATAGCCTGTCCTTCTTTTCCGTAAGGCTGAAATGCTGTTGTGCCATCCGCATTATGAATAAACCTTCCCGTCATCGGAATAGCAATCTTCCTGATCTCATCACCAATTCCGATTCCATCAAGCCCGCGAAAGCCACGATCGCTCAACGCCAGGTTAATCGACTTGCCCGCGCTCATCCTGTTTTTACGCATATCGGAGCGGCGTTCGAAAACATTTACGTTGTAGCCACGCTTTGCCATGTAAATGGAAAGGAGTGAACCTACGAGGCCGGCGCCGATGATGGAGACTGATTTAGTTGACATAATTTTCAGGGTGTACGAAAAACGAAATCAGAACGAAAATGTGTCACATAGTGACCACTACGTGGCAAAAAAACGAAATTTTACGAATGGTGAATCAGAAGCGAAAGTACGGAAAACAAGAGTCTGCTTTCGTACTTTCGAAGCATTTTCGTTTTTCGTACACGACAGCATTATTTCATTGCAAATTTAAGTTTCTCCCCAAACTTCCACACATCCTCAAACGAATTATACAACGGAACCGGCGCCATTCTTATCACATTCGGCTCCCGCCAGTCAGGCATTACTCCATTTGCCATCAGCTTATCAAAAAGTCCGCGGCCATATCCGTGTGCGATCACGCTTACCTGGCAACCCCGCTGCTTCCAATCGCGGGGCGTAATAATTTCAAGGCAATTTTTATTCGTAGCAGAAATTTCGTCGATGATAAATTCAAGGTAGCCCGAAAGTTTTTTTGTTTTTTCATTCAACGCTTTCATACCGGCCTCATCAAAAATATCGAGCGATGCCCGGTGGGCGGCCATGGACAACACAGGTGCATTGCTCAATTGCCAGCCTTCCGCACCAGAAATCGGCCTGAACCCTTTTTCCATTTTAAAGCGCGACTCTTTTTCATGGCCCCACCATCCCGCAAAACGCGTAAGGCCACTATCCGCATGTATTGCATGGACAAACGCTCCTCCTACACTTCCCGGACCTGAATTCAGGTACTTATAAGAACACCAGCACGCAAAATCGACTTTCCATTCGTGCAGGTGCAATTCCATATTACCTGCTGCATGGGCGAGATCAAATCCTGCATACGC
>JALYQL010000277.1 GCA_030855855.1 Bacteroidota bacterium
ATAAGTGCGTAGTATTTTAACGTTAAAAAGTAAGCGTAAACACGTTTGAGCGTTAGCTCACTTACTCACCACTCTTTTCCTTTTTTCCTGCCGCTGCCGCTTTTTCCCTGCTGCTTCTCCTGTAAAATAAAGGCTAACTTTGCACCGAAATTCCTCAACCAAACAATATGCCCCTTCTCATTGTCTCTGCTACGTATATGGAAATCGCTCCGTTGCTGGCGCGGTTGAAATTTATCTCAGAGAATGATCAGCGCATGAAATTTTATTCTTCCGGAAAACAGGAGATTGATGTGCTGATTACGGGAGTAGGAATGGTGGCTACCGCGGCCTGGACAGCAAAAGCATTGTCAAATAAAAAGTATGACGCAGCGTTGAATTTAGGCGTGTGCGGCAGCTTTGATAAATCGCTTGAGGCAGGGAAAGTGGTACATGTGCTGACAGACCGGTTTGCAGAACTTGGGGCGGAGGATGATGAGAAATTTCTTTCCGTTCACGAATTGAATTTGTTGGGTGAAAATGAATTTCCATTCATGTGGGGACAGCTCGTTAACCAGACTGTTCCCAATTACGAGCGCATTCTCAATCTCACGGGAGTGAATGCGATCTCTGTTAATACTGTTCACGGAAATGACGCGAGCATTGCAAAAACAGTAAAGCGTTTTAATCCGCACGTGGAAAGTATGGAAGGTGCAGCATTCTTTTACGCCTGCATGATTGAAAAAATCCCATGTGCGCAAATACGCGCGGTTTCCAATTTTATTGAAAAACGGAACCGCGAGAACTGGAACATGGCGCTGGCGATAAAAAACCTGAATGAAACTGCGGTGGAGATAATAAATAATCTTTGAGTGGAGGTTGGTGATTAGTATAATGGTTTAAAACAGTTAATAGGTGGCAAATTTTAAATCGTACATCGTAATTCGTAGTTCGTAAATTTTTATCCTGGTATAATAAAATGCTTTTAACACTTGCTTTTTCTCCATGTCCGAATGATTGCTTCATATTCGATGCGATCGTAAACAAGCGAATTGATCTTGAGGGACTGGAATTTGATATTCGTCATGGTGATGTGGAAACACTGAACAAAGGTGCCTTCGCAGGAGAAATTGACATTACCAAGCTGAGCTATCATGCGTTCGCTTATTGCGTAGAAAAGTATGTTTTGCTTGATGCGGGAAGCGCCCTTGGAAGAAATTGCGGTCCGCTTTTGATCTCGAAAAATGTGGTGACGAAAAAAGAGCTGGAAGAAGGAGAAATTTCTGTGGCGATTCCCGGCAAGTTTACCACGGCGAATTTTTTGCTGGGCCTGGCGTACCCTGAGCTCACCGATAAAACGGAATTGGTTTTTTCTGAAATAGAAAATGCCGTGCTGGAAGAAGAATTCGACGCCGGACTGATCATTCACGAAAACCGTTTTACCTACGAAGCGAAAGGATTAAAAAAAATAATTGATCTCGGTGAATATTGGGAAAGCACCACCAAATCGCCGATTCCCCTTGGCGGAATTGTAATCAAACGTTCTTTGCCCGATGAGGTGAAGGCAAAAGTAAATCGTGTTTTGCGAAAAAGTGTTGAGTTTGCATTCGCCGATCGTAAAGCAAGCCTGCCTTATGTGCGTGCGCATGCCCAGGAAATGAGCGAAGAAGTGATGTATAAGCACATTGATCTTTACGTCAATGAATTTACGGTTGATCTCGGAAAAGAAGGAAGAAAAGCGGTGCTGACTTTATTCAAGAAGGCGAAAGAAAAAGGAGTGATTCCTCCGAATGATATCAGGTTGTTTTTGGATTAGAATAATAGAGCGCTGTAAAAGCCGCACATTGCTAAGCTGCACGTTTTCCTTTAGATACTTTAGCATTTCCGGACTTTTGTACTTTATGTTTCTTGATAAAGTCGCTGATAGCAGATTCATCTTCTTTTGTCATTGGACGCGGATCTACAAAGAGATCAATATCGTCAAGCAATTCTTTTTTTCTTTTAGTCCTGAAATTCCCCCCATTCTTCATATCTGAATTTACGAAAAAATGTGTTAGTGGAAAAGGTGTTTATTCCCCGTATGTCGAAAAATATTACGCCTTCAAAAAATGTTTCCCGAAGGGATTCCTTCGGAACAATGCCAAACTAACTATGTATAATGAGCAAGTAAAAAAATGGCTTGCCTTTCAATACTGCAAGCTATTCCTTAATGAATTCTTCCTCTTCCTCTTTATAAAACTGGTAATTTTCATTGTCGCCGGCAGTAAGAGAAGTTATTGCTCCCATTTCAAAAAGATATTTACGCTGCGTAGGCGGACTTAGCTTTACGGGCAAATTAACATAAGCGCTGTCAATTACATAAAAAGTAAAAAATGGTTCGGAATAACTTTTATTGTAAGTGATCGTTAATGTATCACCTGATATTCTCCAGATTCCATAATAGACGACAGGCCTGCTCATAAATACAGTAAGTCCGTAATTACCGGGTTCTGTATTAACCGTTAATGCGGCACAGTGATTTTTCTCCAGCAGCAAGGTTTCATCTGTGGTCGATATTGTATAACCCGTGACTTCGCCATAATCAAAATGCATATTACCAACTCCGGTCCAGGTATGGCGTGTGTACGTTCCGGAAATACTATCGGTGCGTGTTTGGGCGGGAATAATATTCGAAAGCAACAACAAGAAAAGTAGCAGAGTAAAATATCGTTTCATAGTGTTAATTTCAGGTAAGATGCAGTAATATCCCGATTCCATAAGTCAGGATGCTTAAAATCCTCTCCGGGATGGGTAGTGTATCAATTTCATTTTCATTGTGCCTTGGTGGCAAAAATACCCGCACGATGAAACTGATACACTACCCCGGGATGACTTTGCAATGCCACTCCCCGCCGAATCCTTACCTTTGCACCCGATGGAAATAATTCACCAGATATTAGGCGATCACCCGGTAAAAGCGTTGCTGATCGTGCTGAATCTCATTCTCATTGAAAGTCTGCTGTCTATTGATAACGCGGCTGTGCTGGCGACAATGGTCATGGATCTTCCGAAAGACCAGCGTAAAAAAGCGCTGAAGTACGGAATCATCGGCGCTTATGTGTTCAGGGGAATTTGCCTGTTGCTGGCTTCTTACCTGGTGAAGATCTGGTGGCTGAAGGCGCTTGGTGGAATTTATCTTTTATTTATAGGCTTCAATTATTTCCGCACAAAAGCCACTCCGAAAACGGAAGACGATATACTCAACAAAAAGCAAAACTGGCTTTACCGGAATACGCTTGGTTTGCTGGGACCGCTCTGGGCGACGATCGTGATGGTGGAAATTATGGATCTTGCTTTTTCTATCGATAATGTTTTTGCTGCCGTGGCTTTTACAGACAATATCTGGCTGATCTGCACCGGTGTTTTTATCGGAATTCTTGCAATGCGGTTTGTCGCGCAGGCATTTGTAAAAGTGATGGAAAAATATTCTTTTCTTGAAGCAGCCGCTTTTATCGTCATCCTTATTCTCGGCGTAAAGCTTACCATTTCCCTTGTCACACATTTTTATCCCGAATCAAAAACTTCCATCTTCCTCGATTCGCATGAAGCCGATCTATATGTTTCTATTCTCACGGTTTCTGTGTTTCTTATTCCGGTAATCACTTCAAAAGCTTTCAACTGGCCGAAAAGACAGCAAAATCATAACCAGATTTACGATACTAAAAAACCAGTCAAATGATCATTGTCACCGGTGCTGCAGGATTTATCGGATCATGCCTCGTTAGCCGCCTCAATGCGGCTGGACTTGAAGATATTATTCTTGTCGACGATTTTTCGGATGATGTCAAGAATTTAAATCTTGATGGCAAGCGATACAAGCAGCGAATTCATCGTGACGAATTTATTCAATGGTTTACGGAGCACGCAAAAGAAGTGAAAGTCGTTTTTCACATCGGCGCACGCACTGACACAACGGAATTTGACAAAGCAATTTTTGATAAGCTCAATGTCAATTATTCCAAAGACATCTGGAGAATTTGTGTTGAGAATAATGTTCCGCTGATTTACGCTTCTTCTGCTGCAACTTACGGTTTGGGCGAATATGGTTATGAAGACAACCATGAGGTCGTAGAGAAGCTGAAACCATTGAATCCTTACGGCGACTCCAAGAATGATTTTGATAAGTGGGCACTGCAGCAGAAAAAAATGCCTCCACATTGGTATGGCCTGAAGTTTTTTAATGTGTACGGCCCTAATGAATATCATAAATCAAGAATGGCATCTGTTATCTTGCACGCATTCGGACAAATTTCTGATAAAGGAGGAATGAATCTTTTCCGTTCACATAATGCGGAATACAAAGACGGCGAACAATTGCGCGATTTCATTTATGTGAAAGACGTGATTGAAGTGTGCGTGTTCCTTTATAAAAATTACCCCGCTTCCGGTTTGTACAATTTAGGCACCGGAAGAGCACGCAGCTTCCTTGATCTTGCCAAAGGAACGTTTAAAGCAATGGCCAAAGAAGAAAACATTTCTTTCATCGACACGCCAATTGACATTCGTGACAAATACCAGTATTTCACCGAAGCGAATATGAGCAAGCTGAAGAATGCGGGTTATTCAAATGAATTTTATTCGCTTGAAGATGGAATAACTGATTATGTGCAGAATTATCTTAGCCAAAACGGATATTATTGAAAAGGGGTACGAATTACGAATAAAACGAATATACGAAAGGGTGAATCTGTAATGAGATCCACCCTTTCGCACTTTCGAAAGATTCGTAATTCGTTCCCTTTTATTTCTTCTTCCCTTTATTATTATTTCCACCTTTTCCCTGCTGTTCTTTTACCTGCTCGAGGCGTTTTTTCTGGGCTTGTTCTAAGCGTTGCATGAAGCCGGATTGTTTGACAGGCTTCTTTTTATTCTCGTCGATCTTCGCGCGGATGGCATCGTGGTCTACGTAGCGTTGCATGAACCACATTTGTCCGAAGCTGATGACGTTGCTCAGGAAGTAGTAATAGCTAAGCGCGGCGGAATAGCTGTTAAGGAATACAAGGAAGAACACCGGCATTAAATAAATGAGCCATTTCATTCCCGGCATTTGTGCGCTGCCCGGTGAAAGCATCTGCTGGTTCATCCAGGTGTAAAGAAGCGTTGAGATGGTCATCAATAAGGCGAACAAGCTCATGTGATCACCATATGCAGGAATGGAGAAACCGAAATCCCAGATGGAATCGTAGGTGGAAAGATCGGTTGCCCACAGGAATGGCTGCTGGCGCAATTCAAATGCGGCAGGGAAAAGGCGGATCAACGAAAAGAGAATCGGGATCTGAAGCAACAGGGGAATACAACCGGCTGCAGGATTGACGCCCGCCTTTTTGTAGAGCGCCATTGTCGCTTGTTGTTTTTTCAACGGATCATCTTTGCCGAATTTCTCGTTGATCTCTTCAATCTCCGGTTTCAGCACGCGCATTTTCGCGGAAGAGAGGAATGACTTATAAGCAATCGGAAACATCACAATCTTTACGATGATTGTCAGTACAAGAATGACAAGTCCGTAGCTCACGATATTGCTTCCAAGGAAAGAGAACAGCGGAATGAAGATGAAACGATTCAGCCATCCGAAAAGTCCCCAGCCGAGATCGATCTGGCGCTCGAGGTGGATGTCGTAAGATTTAAGCTCAGAAAATTTATTAGGTCCGAAATAGAATTTTAACGGAAACGATTCTTTTGCTGATTTTCCGAGTGAAATCGGAACGACTGTGCTCATCGATTTTACAGTGAACGGATCGGAAGGAGAAGGCATTTTTACTTCTACTTCAGTTCCCGTCGAGAATTTATTTTCAGCAATGAGCACCGAAGAAAAATATTGCTGTTTAAAAGAAACCCATTTTACCTCACCCGGATCTGATTTCTTTTCGTTTTCGGAAACAGAAAGATATTCAACTCCTTCTTCACCGACAAAATTGTAGTAGACGGTTGAAATGGTCTGTTCATTTTTAATAGCTTTTTCCTGCTGTGGCACATTCATTGCCCATTTCAGGTAAGCATCAGTCCGGTTGGGAGAGAAAATCTTATCAAACCCGATAAAGTTCATTGTACACCCCAGGATATATGAATTGCCCTTCAGCGTGTAGACGTATTCAATATATTTTGCCTTTGTTGTATCCTCGTATAAGCGAACAGCGATCGAGTTTGAATCGTTGCCGCCAACAGAAAAACTCTTGCCTTCAATGCTGAAGTAAAGTGAGTCGGTATTAAACTGCCGGTCATCTTTATCAAAAAATGTAAGGCCGAAATGTGTTGAATCGGGACCGAAAAGAATTAATGGTTTGCCTGCTGATGTTTTTAATCCTTTCAATTCCACCTGACCTATCCGGCCGCCTAAAGGAAAAATTGTTGCTTTTAATTTTTCGTTTTCAATTATGACAGGAGTATTGTCTCCGCTTAATGCAACCTCGAAGCTGCGATACACTTTTTCTTTTGGGACAATAACTACCGAATCCGCACCAGCGAGCTTAGCAGTGTCTTTGGGAAGAAGCGCGATGCTGTCGGCTTTACGTTTTGCAGTCGCGACATCAGTCAATCGTTGAATTGAATCCACGCGTGTGATTGAATCATCCTTCTTTTTTTGGAGAGCGGCTTCTTTAGCAGTGTTGTTGGAATTGATCGTCATCCACACAACAAGAATTACTGCAATGAGAACAAAGCCAAGTATCGATTTTTTGTCCATTTAATGAATTGGTTACTTAGGAGGGCGCAAAGATACTTATTTCAGGAGGCATTTTTGGGCTTCGGGAGGAAATGTCGGTGGAATTTCGGCGGCAGTAAAAAAAGCGGCAGCGGCAGACAAAAGCGGCGGCAGGAAAGGAGCGGCAGTAGCTGACAAAAAGCGGCAGTAAAAAAAGCGGTGTTGAGGGTAGTAAGGCAGTCGTTTTTCAGCAGATTTTATTGCAAAGCCGGATAAAATCTTTGTTAACTTTTTTACTCCTTCGCCGCTGCCGCTTTTTTTTCCAACTGCCGCAGCCATTTTTTTTCCCTTCTGCCGCCGCCGCTTTTTTTCCGGCGGCTTTCTCGCAATACCTTATAAGTGTTCGCCACTACCAACTTCCCCTGCCGCTTTTTTCCGGCCGCTTCCTCGCAATACCTTATAAGTGGTCGCCAATACGAACTTCCCCTGCCGCTTTTTTCTCCTTCTGCCGTTGCCGCTTTTTTCCAGCCACTTCCTCGCAATACCTTATAAATGTTCGCCAATACCAACTTCCCCTGCCGCTTTTTTCCCCCTTCGCCGCTGCCGCTTTTTACTGCCGCTGCCACTTTTTTTTCCATCCTCTTCCGGCCAATAAAAAAGCCCGCTCCGGAATGGAGCAGGCTTTTTATAAATTAAGTATAGGTTACCAGATCAAAACACGGTCTTCCGGTTTGCGGTACATTTTGTCGGTTGGTTGAACATTCCATGCGTCGAAGAATTCCTGCATGTTGGAAAGTGGTCCGAGCACGCGGAATTTTGCCGGTGAATGTGGATTTGTTTTCACCTGGTTGATGAGCGCGTTAGGGCGCTGACTGTTGCGCCAGCCTTGTGCCCACGATATGAAGAAACGCTGCTCGCCTGTAAATCCGTCGATCTTTTCAGGAGCTGGTTTTCCGATAAGTGAATGTTTGTAGGCATAATAAGCAATGGTCAGTCCGCCGAGATCAGCGATGTTTTCGCCGAGGGTAAGTTCGCCGTTTACGTGAAGATCCATGCTGTCGATGGCCACGAAATTGTTGAACTGGCTAACAAGCCTTCCTGTTTTTTCCTGGAAATTTTTTGTGTCTTGTTCGCTCCACCAGTTTTTCATGTTTCCTTCAGAGTCGAACATAGCACCCTGGTCATCGAAACCGTGTGTGAGCTCGTGCCCGATGATAGCGCCCATTGCGCCATAATTCACCGCGTCATCCGCTTTCGGATCAAAGAACGGGGCCTGCATGATGGCTGCAGGAAATACAATCTCGTTATTGGAAGGATTGTAATACGCGTTGATCGTGGCAGGTGTCATTCCCCATTCCATACGATCTACAGGTTTGTTCAGCTTATTCAGATTGTAGGTCACATCAAATGTATTTGAATGAAGGAAATTCATCACATACGATTTGCGGGAGATGTTGAGGCCCGAATAATCTCTCCATTTGTCAGGGAATCCGAGCTTGCGCAGAATTGTTCCGAGCTTTGCCAATGCCGCTTTTTTTGTCGGATCGCTCATCCATTCGCGTGTGTTGATCCGCTCTGTGTAAGCAGCCATGAGATTGTCGACCATTAAATTGACACGTTTTTTGGATTCTTCGCTGAAGTTTCTTGCAACGTATAATTGTCCGAGCGCTTCACCTAACGCGCCGTCAGTTGTTGCAAGCACTCTTTTCCAGCGTGGCTGTTGTTTTTGCGCGCCGCTTAATACTGTTCCGTAGAAATTAAAATTTTCATCTGCAACAGGCTTGTAAAGCTTAGGCGCACAAAAATGCACAAGCTGCCAGCGGCAATATGCTTTCCATGCGGCGATCGGCTCTTTTGTGATCATATTGTTGAACTGGCGCATGAACGCAGGCTGTGCAACAATGATCTCTTTCATTTCAGGCGCTGCTAATACTTTGAAATAAACAGGCCATGCAAAATCAGGAGCAAGTTTTTTTACTTCAGGAATGGTCATTTTATTGTATTGCTTTTCCTGGTCACGCATTTCAACTGCTGACATGCTGGAATCGGCAAGCTTTTTCTCAAAGTCAAAAACCATGTCTGCGTTTTTCTGCGCAGTGGCTGGCTCATCACCCATCAACTTAAACATATTGAAAAGATGTGTTTTGTAACCTTCACGGAAAGCTTTCAGGTCGTCGCTGATGTAATATGCTTTTTCAGGAAGACCGAGGCCGTTCTGAAAAAGGTACGGCATGTTGACTTTGCTGTCTTTCATATCTGCCATTACATAAAATCCGAAACCGGCGCCTGCCTGAATTTTGTGCAAAGCCGCGATCATAGGACTAATGTCAGCAGGAAATTTCATCTGGTTGATCTTGTCGATCAAAGGCTGTATAGAGGAAAATTTTTCTGCTTCAATTGCAGCAGAATCCATTCCGGAAGCAAAAAAATCGCCAATCTTCTGATCGTTTGAGCCTGCTACAGTTTTTGTATTTGCAGCAGATTCTTCGCAGATAGAACGAAGCGCAGCCTGGCTTTTTTCATTCAGCACATTGAAATTCCCCCACGTTGTTTCGGTTGCCGGAATAGGATTCTTTTTTATCCAGTTTCCGTTCACATATTCATAGAAATCGTCTTGCGGACGAACGGTTGTATTGAAATTTGCAGGATCAATTGCCTTATAAGCAGGTGATCCGCCTGTGAAATTTTCTTTAAATGCCAGTGTAACCAGTCCGGCACCGGCCAAAAGACCAAGGAGAATAAATTGACGTTTCATTTTTTGGAAGTTTTAGAGGCCCCGAAAATAAACATTATCACGCTATTGCAGCAGATTGTTTTTTGAACGGTATAAATACGGGGCAAGTGGCCAAACCCGCTGAATACGGTGATGTAACCCGAAGCAGCAATCAACAACTCGTACATTTGTAGTGTGAAGGCCGTTTTGATACTTTTTGCACTGCAGCTTGTACTTGTGGGTTGTCCGCATAGTGTGGATGAACGTGTGGATCCGCGGCCTGTTGTGACTGAAAAAAAGGTGGAAGTAAAAGAAGCTGTCAGTAAGGTTGTGAAGGATTCTTTTCCTGCAGAAATTTCACCGATCGAGGCACAGCTGATCAAAGCAGGGCTGGTGAATATTCATGATCTTGATTCCGGCATTGTAGTCGACCTGCGTTATTCCACCACCGACAATTTCATCGGGTTGGATATGTATGGCGATTTTGATAAATGTTACCTGCAGAAAGAAGTGGCGGATAAATTAGTGCTTGCACAAAAAGCGTTGCGGACAAAATATCCTTTTTATTCGCTGGTAGTATACGATGCAACGCGTCCGCTTCATATTCAACAGCAGATGTGGGATACATTGACTTTGCCTCCGGGAGAAAAAACAAAATATCTTTCCAATCCGGGAAATGGCTCGCTGCATAATTACGGAGCTGCAGTCGATCTATCGATCATTGATGATAAAGGAATTCCGCTTGATATGGGAACGCCGTTTGATTTTTTCGGTGAAAAAGCGCATCCTGTAAAAGAAGGAGAACTGCTCGATAAAGGAATTTTATCGCAGCGCCAGGTTTTAAACCGGGAGCTCCTGCGTGAAGTGATGCGCAAGTCCGGATTTTTCGGAATTCAAACCGAGTGGTGGCATTTTAATTCATGTACCCGGGTGGTTGCTGCTGAGAAATATGAAATCGTTAAATAGAATGTACGATATGCGAATTACGATGTACGATTATTTGAGGAATTCAATTGCCGGATTTTAAAATCGTAACTCGTACATCGTAATTCGTAATTTAGATATACAGGCACCTGCTTCCAGATCAAATCGAATGGTCCCGCTTAGAAAACATTATATTTCTGTTTCTGGAAATCGCCGCTGTTTTTGTAGCCGCCTTTTCTGCCGCCGAAATTAGTGCGGTAGCCTAACATCACTTCATGTGACCCGGAATGACCTTTTCTCAGGTGAGAGATTCCGATGTCGTAAGAATAAATAAACTGGAGCTGCTCGAAGAAAACATATCCTGCCTGCAGGTACACAGCATCTTTCATGCGCCAGCCTAATCCCGCGATGACTTTTTCATCGTAGTGAACACGCAGGTTATAATTAAGCGTCATCGGCAGGCCGAGCACGTAAATACCGAGAAGATTATTTTCCCAGACAAAATCAGAATTTCCGTTGAAATTATAGCCGCATGAAAAATAATAATGCGGAGAAAATGAAACACGGCTGAGTTTTGTGGTATCGCCGGTGAAAAATTCCGCTTTGTTATTGACAATGTTGACAACGCCCAATCCAAAATGGAAACGATCATTATACAAGAGCAAACCCACCATCGCGTTTTTGGTTTTGTCGAAATCCATTCTGGTCTGATCTACTGTTGGATCATTCGTCCAGTGCGTCGTCATTTTTGTAGCATCAATGGTATATTTATTAAAATTGACGCCAAAGCCAACTGAAAATTCCACATCCGGAAAACGTAAATGATAAGCTGCTGTGAAGCTGTAATTGAAACGTTGTGACGGGCCGGTAACATCTTTGTAAATAGTGGTTCCGAGCCCGATTCTTCCTTTTAAAAGCCGGCTGTGCAAACCAAACATCTGAGTGACCGGGGCACCGTCATATCCCATCCATTGTTTCCTATAGCCGAGACGCGCGTCAATGTTGGATTTTGTTCCGGTGTATGCCGGATTAACCTGGTAGAGGTAAGCGGGATATTGTGTGAAATCAGGCAATTGCTGGGCGTTCAGTTTGCCCGCAAACAAAAAAATGACGATCAGCAAAAAAGAAAACGCGGATTTTTTCATGCTCATCTCAGAATAGTAACGTGCCCAAATTTTGTTGCATCTCCGTTGCCCGGTTGAAAAACATAATAGTAGGTCGCTTCGGGCAGCTTATCTCCGTAGTTGGTTCCGTCCCACGAATTATCATAACCGGTTTTGGAATAGACCAGCTGACCTGTTCTTGTAAAAACTTCCAGCACGCATCCGGGATATTTTGCGGCGTTACCGATGTAGAAAAAATCATTTACACCATCGCCGTTCGGAGAAAAGGTATTGTAGAAAACGAGCTCGGAGCTTGGAATGACATTGACGGTAACGGTATCCCACGAATAACATTGGTTTGCGTCGATACCATAAACGAGATATTGCGTGGTGGCGAGCGGATCAGCTGTAGTTGCGGCGGAAGAGCTGCTGGATAAATTATTAGATGGCGTCCAGATATAGGATTGCCCTCCTGTTGCTGTAAGAATGATCGATTCACCTTCATTGATCGTAGAATAGCAGCAGGCATCAATTACAGGAAGAGGATTTACAGTAACGGTTACCGAATAGGATTTACTCGGACAATTCGGGTGTGTGATGGTGACAGAGTAGGTCGTTGTAATTGTTGTTGAAGTAACGGGGCGTGGAGCGGTCTGGCTGCTGAGTGCAGTGTTAGGCGACCAGAAATAAGTAACGCCACCCGAAAAGCTGTTATCCTCATCGCCAAGCGTTGCGGTGGAGCCGATGCAGATCGCAGTGTCGTTTCCGCCGTTAAAGGCATAGATCGAATACAGATCGACGCCAACCATATCTGTATCGGAAGCACCGGTTGCATCTGTTACGATTACGGTATACCAGGTGGGCACTCCGGGATTTGCCGTCGGGCTGGCGGTTGTGGTATTGCTTAAACCGGTAGACGGGCTCCATTGATAAGTATAAGGAGCAGTGCCGCCGGATGCAGTAGGAGCGCCACCTAATATGCGGCTTGTTCCCGGGCAAATAGTTGCATCAGCACCCGCGTTGGCCTGTAATTGTGCAAAAGCAGCTGCTGAAATAAGCAATCCCGCAAGAAGAAGGAAAAATGATTTTATGGCTTTCAATCGATAATAGTTGAGAGGTAAGACAAATATAAGATTTGCCTTCGGATTTCAGCTCCAAATTGTTTTGGGACAATTCCGTTCCGACTCGTGGAAAAATTATAGCACTCCGCTGAATAAACGGAGTGCTATAAAATTTAGTATTTAACAATGCGGCTCACCCAAATATATCCGTGAATTTCTTCAATGACTTTGAGCGAATAAATTCCTGCTGCTTCGCCTGCGATTAATGTGCCGACAGAAGTGACGCCGGGCTTCACTTTGCGACGCTCATCAGCAACGATACGGCCGGTAACATCTGTGATAATAAAATGAATTTCCGTTTCTTCCGGTGACGCGAAGTCAAAATTAACTTCTCCGTTTGTTGGATTAGGACGGATATTGTTTACCGACATGTTGCCACGATGAAAGTTCAGATCGATAACCGCGGAATAAGTGAAATCCCCGTTAAAATCAGTCTGTTTAAGGCGATAATAATTTATTCCTTCAGCCGGATTCATATCGTTGAAGGAATAATTAAGCAGCTGTGTTGAATTTCCTGCTCCGTCAATTCGTCCTAATTCGGTGAAAGTTACACCGTCGGTGGAGCGCTCAAGCGAGAAATAATCATTTTGGTTTTCGCTTGCAGTGGTCCATTGAAGATGATTGAAATCGGCTCCGGCGCTTCCTGAGAAATCAACAATAGAAACAGGAAGCGGCTGCACCGATTGGGCAACAGCAAAGACGGAGAAATTTGTCATCCCGGTACGTTGTGTCAATGGAGGTGTGCTCGTTGTGACACATGTTCCGCTCAGTGCCCATGGACCGGCAATAGTGGCGGCCTTCATCACTGTCCATCCTGCAGCGCCGCCCGAATTGGTGTAAGTGGTGCTGTATAATGATGTGTTGTACGTTCCTGATGTAGGATTGGCAGAAGCAGTGATTGTCCAGTATCCGTTATTCAACGCGTTCAGTGCATTGTAAGTATTGGTTGGACATTCACTTGCCGCCGGACCATTTACGATCGGCGCCCATGGATCAAATTTTGCGACGAGCTGCGGAATTGTGGTAGCAGTAGTAAATGTAATGTTCGCGCTCTGGTAACCCTGGGTGGAATGTCCGACCGGGAAATCATAGGAAGTAGCGGCAGCGTTTAAGTAGCGGCGAAGATTTCCCTGAACGAAGCTGGTTGTATTTCCTGCGGTGCAGGCTGCCGATGCGGTATTTCTTACCTGCACTTCAAAGGCTGCTGTGATGATTTTTCCTGCTGTCAAAGTCAATATGCCGGAAGTTCCGAGCACCATATTTGTCGCGCATGTTACTCCGGTTCCGGTATGGGCCATCAACACGTTGTTGAGTGTAAGGAGGGAAGCGCCCTGGTTGTAGATCTGCGCCCCGGTTCCATTAAATTCAAGTGTTCCTGTTCCGATGTTTGTAACAGTTGTTGCGCCGTTATTATTCGAAAAATTTCCGGCAACCCGCACATACTTACTATTAAAATTAGCAATTGATGTTCCATTGCTGGTGGTGAAGGATCCTCCGATGTCAATATTATTGTTGAAGATTACTGAGCCACCTGTTTTGGTAATGACCAGGTTTCCTACTTTATCTGTGCCCACTAAAGACCCGGAGATGTTCTGGGTGGCAGCGGCATTATCAAACGATATGGTTGACCCTGCATTGGCAAGCAGCGATCCGGAGTTGGTGAAATTTCCGCACACGTGAAGGTTGGCGCCGGATTGCAGCGTCAATGTAGCACCTGCGCTGATGGTGAGATTATTTACATAATAATTTCCTGTAGGTAATACAGGCTGGTTGGTAGAGGAAGGTGTGATCGTTGCATCGATTCCGCAGGTAGGAATTGCACATCCGCCCCAATTGCTCGGAAGTGTCCAGCTTGTATTTGTTCCGCCAGTCCATGTAATGCTTGAACCTGCAGCAGTATAATTGACCGGCGATGCTGCGGTAAAATTAAGCGTAAACCCTGATGTTGAATTAGAGAAGTTACTGATCACAAGCTCATACACTTCACCGGCAACGACAGGGATTCTTGCCATATACGCAGCTCCATAACCGGGATAAATGGCTGGCGAAGTTCCGTTTGCAGCACTGAAACACCCGGTAACTCCTAATCCGCTGTAGTTGCAGGCAATCGGAATCGCGCCTGCGGCTATACCCGCGCAGGTAGTTGATCCTGCTCCGGAAACTTTCCAGATCGCAAAGTCATAATCCGTAGAGCAGCATCCGCTTCCGCCCGTATAATCATTCGGAACGATATCAAATTCAAGATTACCTGCAGCATTGATTGGAATGGTGGACCATGCGCTTCCCCGTTCACCTGAAGCCAGACAAATGCCTGTGCCCGGGTAATCGCATACATTTCCATACGCCTGGTAACCGGGATTTCCGATCGCGATCGTTTGATTACACACGGGGTTGGCAAATGCACAATCCTGTCCGGCTGCAGCTGTGAAACCGACAGTTCCGTCAACGGCCATTATATCAAATGTTCCTGTAAGATTGGAGGTGCCATCCACACGAATGAAATAAGTGGCTCCAGCTACTAATCCTACGGAGGTGATCTGTGAATTATTATACGTTGATGTACCACATGCTGGAGCATTATCATTACATGCTACCAAAGTCAGTGTGCCACATGTGCCTGAATATAGCGCGATTTGCGTATTTGAAAGTGTGCCGATAGTTGTGCGTATAGTGAGCTGCCCGGATGCAGGACAAACAACACTGTACCATACCGTGTTAAGGGTTCCGCCCGTCCAGCAGGCCGGAGAAGCGGGTTCACTTGTACTTCCTGAACAGGAATTATCACCTGTGAGATTGGTATTTAATGCAAGAGCGGTGCTGCTGCATGAAAGATCGTTTGCCGGACCGGTTCCGTTTGATACGACCGAGATGTCGTAAGTTACATTTGAGGGTGTTGACCAGGAATCCACCACAATAAAATAGGTGCCTGCTGCAGGTAATGTTACTGAGCCGGAAAGCGGGTTAGCGCCACCGTTATTGCCTATGCAAGTTGTGCCAACAGATCCGGGACAACCGCTGTAAACCTGGTAGCCGATGTTTCCTGAGCTGCAATTTGTCAATGAAATAGCAAGGCATTGCGGTGATGCAACAGTGAGTGAATACACATGATCTTCACCTGATTCATATAACGTTCCGCATGAACCTATGCTGGCATTGGTATAATCATTTCCATAACATGCGGTGGTTTGTCCGGTTGCAGTATAGGGTAATGCTATGGAAGCCGCGTTTGAACAAAGGGTGCCCGCAGGAGCAGGAGGAGGAGCTGCCACACACGTAAGCGTAGCATCCCAGCCAGAATAAGTTATGGAACCATCAGAAATAAATGAAAAAGTCAGGCAGCCATTTGCAGCGGTAGAAACGGTATTGCAAGGAGCACTGGTTCCGGTAAATGTTCCGATGAGGGGGGCTGCGGTGGAATTTCCGTTGTAGATGGTAAGATTATCGCAGCAGGATTCCAGGTTGAAGGTATTAAAGGACGCAGAAATGTACTGTCCGGCAATGGAGGAACAAATCGTAGTAGTGTTGTTTTCATTGTCAGAATAATTTGAAGTATATCCTGAATCATAAAAAGTTCCGCCACATGTTGTATAGCTTCCGGCAGCCGATTGTAAAAAGCAGCCGCTGCCTGTGGTGAAGCTGAAGACCGTTCCGGAGCAGCCTACAGCATTTCCCCCGCTATTGGTAGGAACAACATACCAGTAAAATGTAGTGTTGATAGCAAGTGAGCCTAAGTTATAAGTCAATACGTTTCCGACGTTAACGCCATTCACAATGTTTGTAGGAAGAGTGTTTGTGCCGAAATAAAGCAGGTACCCTGTTGGTGTTCCTCCTGTTGTAGGTGCGGCCCATGTTAAGTTCGAGCCGCCATTACAAACCCCCACGCTTGCGTTTGCAGGAGACGTAAGGATAGAACATCCGGGTACCGGCGGTAAAGTGCTGACGATCGAAACGTCATCGATCATTGCAGCCGGACTGTTATTAGGATTGCTGGCGTTGTTCCTCCATTGGAAGATGAGTCGTTGGGTGGTGCCTGCAAAAGCAGGATTAAGTGTAAATGAAATACTGTTACAACCTGTTGTGCCGGTCATGATTCCGCTGATATTATCACCGATATTGTTTTGAGTTCCTGCTACAGGTGTAAAGGTTGTTGGAGCTACATAAACGCGTAAAAAATCGACTCCAGGATCACCTTGTGCATGCCAGTTGAATGTCAATGTAATGACAGTTTCACCCGCCGGAACAGTAAAGTCACGGTAGAAATGATTCACTGAAAGATTATTAGCGTAATTATTATTTGCCGCGCCGGTGCCGATGTAAGCGCCCCTCGCTCCGTTACATCTTGTAAAAGTTCCACAATACCAGTTATTGCTCGCTCCATTCACCGCCGCCCACCCATTCGCACCAAAAGTGGCACCGGTTTCAAATCCGCCATCAGTAGCAGAATTGAGAATGACCGTTGCATCTGAATCAATGCTGAGCGTTAAGAATGAAATTAAAAAGAGGGTAATTATTTTTTTCATTGCAGAATGTTTTTGCGAAGAATCAAATCATTTACAACTTACATTGAAATTTATCAATTCAGTTTTGGGTCTGTTCAAGGTTAACCGCAGCTGGCATACCGCACGCGGCCTGCACTTGTGAAATGCTTCCTTCTTTGATAAGGTAGCCCATGGAAACATTCATAAATGCTACGTTAAGAAACGCGTAGTCGGAATGAATATTTGTGTCCATCATGTAGAGCACCACGTTCAGCTCTTTGCAAAAACCTTTGTAAGTCATTCCGCCTGCCGCTTCAATGTTTTGACGGACAAGCGGAAGATTTTTTTCATTTATTTCAGCCACCTGGATAATAACTTCTTTGTCAGTAGTTAAATATACAGGGGCTTTCATTTCGTTCAGCATGGGCTGCGCATGTGAATCGGGGGACAATCCGACAATAGCAGAAACAAGCCCTATGCAGAGCGTAATTGCGAAGAAAGTGGGTTTCATAATGGGGGCAATTTTGAAATAATAACCTAAGCTACTACGATTTTTCATCATTTGCGACTATTTAATCCCGAAAATTTACAACAAGAAAGCCTGATTTTCAACACTTTTCGACTATCGGCCGGAAATCTATGTTCGTCCGTATATTTTTGTCTTTTGTCGTACAGATTTTATAAGAAAATTTAAAACAAAAAAGCGGGCAACATCCGTTGCCCGCTTTTTAATCAAGTTATGGTCAATCTTAGTCTTCTTTCATGTTAATGACGGTCACTCCAGGGTGGGCTTTGAGGTCAAACTGGAATACTGAATCAGAAACTTCAGTGTTGGGTGTAAAAGTTTTTACGTTGTAAGTAATGGATGAACCGTCTTTGTTCATGAACACTACATTGATGATCTGTTTTTTCACTTTGTCGATCGTGAGCTTTACGGTGTGATAATTTTTCTTTTCCGGCTTTTCAGGAATAAGATTGATCAGCTGCACAGCTCTTCCGTTCTGGGTTTCTTCCTTCACAAAAGTGTATTTAAATCCTTTTTCATGAATGGTAAAAATATCATTCGGAGAAATGGAATTATCCGCTTTCTTTTTTGTCGGATCGGGCGCGTTATCAATGGTCACTTCCTTGTCTTTTTCAATATAAACCCATGTTGTTTTACCGTCGTTGTAATATTCTTCCTTCTTGATCGCTTCTTTTACTTTATTCTCAAGAATGATCTTGTACTTCCCGCTTTTCATGATTACGCTTCCGTTCTTCACATCGGTAGTATTGTTGGCTTGCTTTACTGTAATTGAAAAAGTAGCTGTGATAGAAGTATATGCTTTTGCAGTTTTGCTTACTTCATCCAGTATCGCTTTCGCCTTCGGGTCGTAGTTAGGATCTGCGGGTTGCGCGAAAGCCATTACTGAAAGCAGCATTGCCGGAATTGCGAGGGTAATTTTTTTGAGGGAAGTCATGATAAATAGATAACGTTTGTTTACTCGGTCTTTCAAAAAGCGTTCCAAAGTTACAAAACGCTTGAAATCGATGGAACTCCTGCGGATAAGACAGTACAAATTTATCAGGGTTTAACTTTTCGGGCAGTTTTTGCGATTTATTGTTAAAAGGGTACGAATTACGAATGGTACGAATATACGAATGGGTGTACGAATGGTACGAATTACGAATCTATGTTCAAGGGAAAGGGGGGGACTTTCATCATTCGTATATTCGGATAATTCGTAATTCTCCCCTCTAAATCACTTCCTCTTTAGTACCACCGCTCCTGCCGAATTTTTCTTCGAGCGACATCAGATCTTTTATCAGTACTTCTCTTGCTTTGCTGCCTTCAAACTGGCCGATAATTCCTGCTGCTTCCAGCTGGTCCACAATTCGTCCTGCGCGATTATACCCCAACTTGAGCTTACGCTGCAATAACGAAGCCGAACCTTGCTGGTGGGTGACAATGATCCGGGCAGCTTCTTCAAATAAAGCATCCCTGTCGCCTTCATCGATCTCCATCTTCGTTTCATTCTCATCAATAAATTCCGGCAATTGAAACGCTTCAGGATAACCTTTTTGACTGCCGATGAACGAGGTGATTTTTTCCACTTCCGGTGTATCCACAAACGCACATTGCAAACGGATAAGATCATTTCCCGTGGAATAAAGCATATCGCCTTTTCCGATCAATTGTTCTGCGCCGCCTGAATCAAGAATGGTGCGCGAGTCGATCTTGGAAGTTACACGGAAAGCGATCCGCGAAGGGAAATTGGCTTTGATTGTACCGGTGATAATGTTGACGGACGGACGCTGTGTGGCAATGATAAGGTGAATGCCGATGGCACGTGCCAATTGCGCAAGACGGGCAATCGGTGTTTCCACTTCTTTGCCGGCAGTCATGATCAGATCGGCGAACTCATCGACTACGAGCACGATGTAAGGAAGATATTTGTGGCCGAGGTTCGGATTTAATTTCCGCTGGACAAATTTTACGTTGTATTCTTTGATGTTCCTTACTTCCGCATCTTTTAGCAAATCATAGCGCTGATCCATTTCAATGCATAATGAATTCAGCGTGTGAATTACTTTTTTCGTGTCGGTGATAATTGCTTCGGCGGAATCAGGCAGCTTGGCCAGGAAATGCCGTTCGATGCGGTTGAACAAAGTAAGCTCCACTTTTTTCGGATCGACGAGCACGAATTTGATCTGTGCAGGATGTTTTTTGTAGAGAAGCGAAACAAGAATGGCGTTGAGCCCGACAGATTTCCCCTGGCCTGTTGCACCTGCCATGAGCAAGTGAGGCATTTTGGAAAGATCGGCGATGAAAATTTCGTTGGAGATTGTTTTTCCCAATGCAACCGGAAGATCATAACCGGTATTCTGGAATTTTTCTGAAGCCATGAGATGACGCATCGGCACCATTTCAGGGTTGAGGTTTGGTACTTCAATACCGATCGTTCCTTTGCCGGGGATTGGCGCGATGATACGAATGCCGAGGGCGGACAAGCTCAACGCAATATCATCTTCGAGATTTTTGATCTTCGAAATACGCACGCCGGCGGCAGGAATAATTTCATAAAGTGTAACCGTGGGCCCGATGGTGGCTTTAATCTTGTCGATGGCGATGCCGTAATTGCCAAGCGTTTCCACGATGCGGTTTTTATTCAGGTTGAGCTCGTCGGTATTTACATTCGGCTCTTTCCCCGCGCCATAATTTTCAAGCAGATCGATTGGCGGGATCTGGTAACCTGAAAGATCAAGTGTCGGATCGTATTCGCCGAATTCACGCACAAGATCTTCCGCTTTTGCGCCGATCTCGTCTATGCTTAATTCGCCACCTTCTTCTTTTTTCTCTACGGTGAATTGAATATCGTCGCCGGAAGTCAGATCGGTAATAATTGTTTCCACGGGAGCGATCTCGGCCGGAATAATTTTTTCGGCTGTAACTGTGTCCCAGGTTTCATCGGCTTTAATTTCTTCTTCCTTCACTTCTTCCTTCTGCAGAACAGGCATAATTTCTTCTTCCGTAACATCTTCTTCCTCTTCTTCGTCAGTCATCAACACATTTCGTGGCGTTACAGCATTTTCAGCGGCAAGATCTGCAGCGGCTTCTTCAACCAATTGTTTTTTGGGAAGTGCGAAAGAAAAATTAAACGCGATGATAAGAAACGCGAGGAAAGAAAAGAGCAGGAGCAATCCCGTTCCTATACCGCCGACTATTCCGTTGAGATAGGTGCTGAGCTCGAATCCAAAAACGCCTCCGAGGTAAAAAAACGATTCGCCGAAAATAAAACCTAGTGCGATGGAGCCGAAAAGCATGAAGAATAATCCCATGCGTATTGTTTTTCCGAGCGGGAGAATTTTTATTCCGGCCAATAAACGCATCCCTGCGACGATCGCGATGAGCGGAAAGAAAAATGAAGTGACGCCAAACCAGTTGTGTATAAAAACATGTGAAAGTAACGCACCTGATTTTCCAAGCACATTGTCGACGTGCGTAGCGGGCAGGAATAAATTTCCCATCGGCCCCATCACTTTATCCTGGTCGGTTTGCCATGAAAAGAAATAGGAAATGAATGCCACGGTCATGTATGGCGCGACGATAAAAACGAGGAATGCGCCGGTGAGTTTGTGGAGGCGTTCATTTTCGCGGATGCGGGTGATGAAACCGGAGACAGGATTTACTTTTGGCGCTTTTATTTTTGGCGCGGTTTCGGCTTTTTTCTCGCGGTTTTTCTTTTCCGGTTTTGCTTCGTCTTCGGCGGGCTTTTCAAAATTAGGCCTGCGGCGATTCGCTTTTTCGGACGCGGTTTCTTTCGGCTCTTCAATATCTGTGAGGGAAGAAGCTTTCTTTTCGCCGCGATCTTTGACCTCGTTGCGAAGCTTATTGACCTTCTTTTCCTGTTCCTTTTCAGCCATTTTCCCTGTTAATTTTCAAAAAAGGCATAGCAGCCCATTCCTACAAAATTAAATAAACGGTATAGGGTGGCTCTTTGGTATGGCAAATGTTATGAACGAAAGGCTGTTTACAGATTACAAATTACAGATTACCAATTACCAATTACCAATTACCAATTACCAATTACAGATACAGATGGGGGGATTGTAGCGTCGCGATGCTCGCGACGGATGGGAGGAATTGTGCGTCAGGATGTTCGCGACGAATGGGGGAATTGTATCGTCGCGATGCTCGCGACGGGACGGGGGAAGTCGCGATGCTCGCGGCTTTTTTTGCGTTAGGGATTGCAGCAAGTCTCGGTTAAACCGAAACGCGTAAAGCCCGGTTTACACACCATGATTATCAGAAAGAATAAACCTTCTTTTCAGGCTCGCTTTGGGAATAGAAGCCTTCGAACATTTTTTCGAGGTCGGCATTTTTTACCGGTTCGAATTCGGCGGGAATGGTGAAGTAGGAATCGTCAATTGTGGCTTCGGAAACGCTGGTGGCTGTAAAATGTAATTCGAGGCCGTATTTTTTCAGGCGATAATCCATCAGCACCCCATCGACTTTGTAATAAGCGTTTGACCAGTTCGGATTATTTATGCTGATGTCTTTTGTGTACCAGATTTCGTAGGAAGGAGAGCCGTCTTTGAACTTAATTGTAGCGTTTTTACAAGAATATCCAGCAATCTGCTTCACTTTCTTTCCGTAGACAACATCGTAATCGGGCAGGTAATAATTTGTTTTTTTCAATTCGGTAGAATCCATTGTGCTTTGCTTTTTCTCGAAGAAAAACACCTGTGAGCGGAATTCTTTTTTTACCGGGTCGGAAATGAATTTCATTTTGGCAAATCCAAGTCCTGCTTCAAGCTCAGCAGCGACAAAACCGTTTTTAAATTTCACGACCATCTTATCCGGAACTGTCATTGAAGCATGTTCTTTTGAATCCACAGCTTCCGCCTTGAATTCAATGACACCTTCTTTAAGGTCTTTTTTGAAAAAATCGGAACATGCCTGTGTCAGGAATGCAATCGTAAGAAAAAAGATCAGGCGGGGGATTCCGGTAGTCATAATTTCAATCCGCGAAAACAAGGTATTGGGTCGATTAAGTGCCGATTTTTAGCGATCGGACGGGGCAAGGTAAAGATAAATTTGAATAATTTCCGACTTCCGATTGTCGATTTGCGAATTTTTATCCAGATGCGGCCCGTTTAGCTAATAACAGCAGCCGGTATTTCCTTCAGATGCATGAAATATCTTTCAATCGTAAATCGCAAATCGGCAATCGCCTAATAACCAAGTGTTTTCAACATCGACTTATAAGATTGCTCTTTGGCAAACAGGCGGGTGGTGATTTCACCGTCTTCGTCGCGGTCGATGATAACGTGCTTAGGGGCAGGCATGAGACAATGCTGGATTCCGCCATACCCGCCAAGCGATTCCTGGTATGCTCCTGTATGGAAGAAACCAATGTAAAGCGGCTCTTTGGAATTCAGATTCACTTTGGGCAGGTAAACGTTGTTGGCATGGGCTTCTGTGTTGTAATAATCCATGCTGTCGCAGGTAAGACCGCCGAGATTGACAGGCTGATATTCTTTATCCCAGTTATTTATTGCGAGCAGAATAAAACGCTGATTAATTCCCCAGGTATCGGGCAAAGTGGTGATAAAAGAGCTATCGATCATGTACCAGAGCTCACGATCGTTCTGCAGCTTTGTATCGACCACCGAATATAAAGCACCGCCGCTTTCACTTACGGTAAACGAGCCGAATTCAGTGAAAATATTTGGCTCCGGAATATCATTATTACCGCAGAAATTTTTGATCTGGCTGATAATTTCTTCGATCATATATTCATAATCATATTCGAAGCCAAGCGATGTTTTGATCGGCATGCCGCCACCAATATTGAGCGTATCAAGCGTAGGACAAATGCTTTTTAATTCCCAATACACTTTCATGCATTTGGCCAGCTCGGTCCAGTAGTAGATGGTGTCTTTGATGCCTGTATTGATAAAGAAATGCAGCATTTTCAGCTCGAACTTCGGATTGCTCTGAATCTTGTCTTTGTAATACTGAACGATCTCGCTGTGACGGATTCCCAGGCGTGAAGTGTAAAACTGGAAATTCGGCTCTTCTTCAGAAGCGATGCGGATGCCGAGTTTCATTTTCGGCGCTTTGATGTTTTTCGCGTAATAATCGATCTCCGTTTTATTGTCGAGCACCGGCAGCACATTAAAACCATCGTTCGCCAATTCTGTGATCAACGATTGATATTGTTTTCGCTTATAGCCGTTTGATACGATGAACTGATCTTTATTGACAAAACCTCTTTTGTAAAGCTCTTTAATAATGAAAATATCATAGGCAGAAGACGTCTCAATATGAATGTCATTTTTGAGCGCTTCTTCCAAAACGAATGAAAAATGGGAGCTTTTCGTGCAATAACAGTAGGTATAACTACCTTTGTAATCTACTTTCGCCATTGCAACATGGAACAAACGCTTGGCTTTCTGTATCTGTGAACTGATTTTAGGCAGATACGTTATTTTAAGTGGCGTTCCGTATTTTTTGATAATATCCATTAAAGGTATATCATTGAAATGCAGTTCATTGTCGGTAACGTGGAAGCCTTCCTGCGGGAAATTAAAGGTTTGTTCGATCAATTTCTGGTAGGTGTTTTCCATTGGAGCCGAGTGGCTTTTGGAAGAACCGGATGAGTTACTTGCGTTCATAAGCACAAAGGTAAGTCACCCGGATTGAATAACTTAAGATAAAACGATCATTTTATGGCGAATCGCAAAATAAAGTTCATCGAAGTCAAGTCTGAAATCGGCGCGGGCACCCGAGGAGCCAGTTTGGGTGTGGATGCTATAAAAATTGCGGCCCTCGATTACGGTTCCAACATGTTTAAGCAATACGAAACTGTAGAGGTAAAAAACGAAAATCACCTCCTTTTTGAATCGCCGGGAAGTCCGTATGCGAAACGTATAAAAGGCCTTATTACCATGTATGATCGCATTGGTCTGGAAGTTCAAAAAACGTTGAAATCCAATGGTTTTCCTATTGTTCTGGCCGGCGATCACAGTTCGGCCGGCGGAACCATAGCCGGTATCAAAATGGCCTACCCCAAAGCCCGTCTCGGTGTGATCTGGATTGATGCACATGCTGATATCCACTCGCCATGGACATCTCCGTCCGGCAACCTTCATGGTATGCCGATAGCTGCTTCTTTAGCTGAAGACAACATCGGTAATAAGATGAATAAGCCTGATAAAGAGACGATCGAATTGTGGAAAAAGTTGAAAGAAACCGGTGGAATGAGCCCCAAGATCAACTACCGCGACCTTGTTTACATAGCAGTGCGCGACGTGGAACCGGAGGAAACATCCCTGCTTAAAAAGCACCATGTAAAGATGTTCACCACCGCCGAAGTGAAGCGACATGGCGTGGAAAGGATTGCCAGAGACACTTTATCGCACCTGGCCGCCTGCAGTATGATCTACATTTCTTTCGATGTAGACAGCATGGATTCGTCCATTTCCAAAGGAACAGGCACGCCGGTCCGCAACGGAATTACTGAAAAAGAAGCAGGATCCTTGCTCGTTCGTCTCATTCAGAACGAAAAAGTATGCTGTTTTGAGGTCTGCGAGGTCAATCCTACCTTAGATAAAGAGAACCTGATGGCGGAAAATACTTTTGAAATTATCACAAAAGTAGTTTCCCAGCTTACAAACTGACTTCGATACGTCTATGAAGAATTGTGCTCGAATTTAGTCCTTAAAGCGGACTACTAGTCTGACAATCCTGACAAGAGAAAAATCATTAAAAGCAAGACATTCCGCAAATATGCAATCCTTAGAATCTATACTTTCCCCACACGTAATCAGTGCTGTTGAATCACTTTTCGCAGCCAAAGTTGAACCCGGATCCGTTACTTTCAGCGCTACCAATCCGGCTTTTGAAGGAGATATTACGTTAGTTGTATTCCCTTACGTCAAGCTTGCGGGTAAAGGTCCGGAGCAGACAGGTCAGCTCATCGGAGACTATCTGAAGAAGGAATTGTCTATCGTTTCTTCCTATAATGTAGTAAAAGGCTTCCTCAACCTGGTCATTTCGGATGAATGCTGGAAAGGCCGGTTTAATACGATTTTAGCCAACGGAAGCTTCGGAACCAGGGAAGCTGATGCCAATGGGCCGTTTGTAATGGTGGAATATAGTTCACCCAACACGAACAAACCCTTGCATTTGGGGCACGTCCGTAACAATCTGTTAGGGGTTTCTGTGGGTAGAATTCTGCAGGCGAATGGTAATAAAGTGATGAAAGTAAACCTGGTGAATGACCGGGGGATTCACATTTGTAAGAGTATGCTTGCGTGGTCAAAGTTCGGAAATGGTGAAACGCCTGAGTCGAGTGGCTTGAAAGGAGATCATTTGGTTGGGAAATATTATGTGGAATTCGATAAAAATCTGAAGGTCGAAATCGCAAAGCTTATTTCTGATGGAATTCCGGAAGCGGAAGCTGCTAAAAAAGCCCCGATGATGCTTGAAGCGCAGGAAATGCTTCAAAAATGGGAGGCAGGCGATACAGCAGTAAAAGCATTGTGGACACAAATGAACGGCTGGGTCTATGATGGATTTGCGCACACTTATAAAAAGCTCGGTGTTGATTTCGATAAGATCTATTACGAATCCAATACCTACATTCTCGGCAAAGAAATTATTGAAGAAGGTTTAAAGAAAAATGTTTTTGTAAAACGTGATGACGGCGCTGTGATCATTGATCTGACCGCAGACGGTCTCGATCAGAAAGTTTTGTTGCGCAGCGATGGTACTTCTGTTTACATCACGCAGGATCTTGGAACAGCGGTTGAACGTCATAAAGAATTTCCTTTCGACAAGCTCGTTTACGTGGTCGGAAATGAACAGGATTATCATTTCAAAGTATTGAAGCTTGCATTGAAAAAGCTCGGTTACGAATGGGCAGATGGTTTATTTCATTTGTCGTACGGAATGGTGGAACTGCCTGACGGAAAAATGAAATCGCGTGAAGGCACAGTTGTGGATGCGGATGAATTGATTGCCGCTATGGAAACGAACGCGCGGTTGTTGTCGGAAGAAAAAGGTTTGGTGGAGGGAATGCAGGAAGAGGAGAAAGAAGCATTGTATCACCGTGTCGGAATGGCGGCGTTGAAATATTTTATTTTGAAAGTCGATCCGAAAAAGAAAATGCTTTTCAATCCAAGCGAGAGCATCGACCTTCACGGCAATACCGGTCCGTTTATTCAATACACTCACGCGCGTTGCCGCAGCATCTGGAGAAAGTCGGAGCTGACAGAAATTCCCGTCCCCGATGATTCAATTCAGCTTCAGCCAAAAGAAAAAGAGCTGATCAAAATTCTCAATGCATTTCCTGCCGCGGTAGATAATGCAGCGAAAGAATATTCTCCTGCTCTGGTCGCGAATTATACGTATGAGCTGGCCAAAACATTCAACCAGTTTTATGATGTTTGCCCGGTGCTGAAAGAAGAAAATAGTGCCGTAAGAAATTTCCGTCTTTCACTTACGCACACCGTTGCACGCACGATCAAATCTGCGTTTGCGATGCTGGGAATTGAAGTGCCTGAACGGATGTAAAATAGATTTTCAAAAAGAGCAAAAGCATGACAACATTCAAAATTAAAGGAGAATTCATTGAGCTGATCCAGCTGCTGAAAGTTCTTGGCATTGCTGAAACCGGTGGCCACGCGAAAATTATTGTAGACGATGGTCTCGTAAAGCTGAACGGCGAAGTTGAAATCCGCAAGCGCGCGAAGCTTCGTGTGGGCGATAAAATTGAAGTCGACGGCGAAACCATTGTAATGGAATAATACTTTTGCTATTACTCTTTGTGATCGTAAGTCGTGCATCTTACAATTTCTTTGCTAAATTTGATCATGCCCCGTTTCCTAATACTTTTCTTAATTTTTCTTTCCCCTGTTTTTCTTTTCGCGCAAGGCAATAAAGAGAAAAGAGATTCGATGCGCCGTGTCCGCAATACCATTGACACCAATTACATCCGTAAATTTCCTGATCGTTTTATTGTCACGCTTTCCCAATCTTATCGTCAGTATGACATTCGTTTTACGCAAACTATGTCGGAAGACACCGGGATTTTCTCCCGCCCGCAATGGATCGCAGATGCCAATGCTTCTTCAGGAATTTCAATTGACTTCGATAAGATTTCATTTTCATTCGGCTACAGAACAGTTCCGCCGACGGAAGATGTCATAAGAAAAAAAGGACTTACGGATTATAATTCCTTTGGCCTTTCCTTCAGCTTTTATCGTTTTCGTTTCGAGACGAGCTATCGCAATTACCATGGCTTTTACGATTACAATACACCCCATTACGATACTGCATTCAAAACCACAGGAGTTTACACGCAAAACCCGACGATGAATGTGCGTTCTATCCGCGCGAAAACGATTTTCATTTTTAATAAGCGTCGCTTCTCTTACAATTCCGCTTTTTACAATACAGCACGTCAGCTAAAATCATCACAGTCGCTGCTGCTTGTAAGTAATATTTACAGCTATCTTTTCAGCGCCGATTCTTCTTTGTTTCCGAAAGCATCACAGCCTTACTATCTCCAGTTTGGCGATCTCAATCATTTCAGTGTAAAAGGTATTTCTATCGGTCCCGGTTATTCGGGCAACCTGGTTTTATTCAAAACACTTTATTTCAACACCACCTTTTCCACGCTTTTCGATTTTCAACGTCGCAATTATAAAACGCTCAGCGGAGGATTTGAAGATACTGATTGGCATGTCGGGTTTGCCGGGGATGCACGTTTCGCGCTTGGATTAAATGGTAAACGTTTGTTTTCGTCCATCACGTTCCGTATGGATGTCAATTCTTATTTGGGAGATGGTATGCGCGTCAATCCCCGATTCAAATCGCTCGACTTCAACATTGGCTACCGCTTCGGATTTAAACAGCGCAACTGGGTGAAAAAGATGAAAGCGAATAAGTGGTATCAGTTACTTTAGATTCGTATGTTCTCGACTTCGCTCGAACAAACGAATTTTTTGCCACAAACGAATTTTTTGCCACACACGAGTTGATTTGCCACAAACGAATTTATTTGCCACACACGAATTGATTTGCCACACACGAATTGATTTCCTTCTGGCACACTAAATTAATTTCCTGCGCGCACACGAATTGATTTCCTTCGGATAGACACATTAATTTATCAGAATGTGTAGTTCAGGGCTTGGCGAAGGGCGTATCGAAGGCCGGCAAAATCAGGTATTCGCAATAATATATTCCGAGATCTTTGTGTACAAATGCACCCTGTCTTTTCCGCGCACATTATGCGGGTGGCCGGGATACACGTAATAATCGCATTGCGTCTTTTTATCCACGCAGGCTTTCTGGAACATTAAGCTGTGCTGCCACACCACCACATCGTCAACTGTTCCGTGGATCTGCAATAATTTTCCTTTCAGGTTGCCTGCGTAATTTAAAAGATTCGATTCTTTATAACCTTCCGGATTTGTCTGCGGCGTATCCATATACCGTTCGGTGTACATAATTTCATAATAGCTCCAGTCAATTACTGGTCCGCCTGCAACACCGCATTTATAAAGATCTGGCTTCTTCACCATCAAACTTGTTGTTACAAATCCACCGTAGCTCCATCCGAAAACAGCCATCCGGTTTGCATCCACATACTTCAGCGACTTTAAATACTGCGCACCTTTTTCCTGGTCTGCTACTTCTTCTTTCCCGAGATTCCGGAAAGTTGCCTGTTCGAATTTCATTCCGCGGTTGTCAGAACCTCTTCCGTCAATCGCGAAAACAACAAAACCCTGCTGCGACATGTAGTAGCTGAATAAATCTGCGCCACCCAACCATGAGTTGGTGATGAGCTGAACATTTGGTCCGTTGTACAAATACGTCATCGCAGGATATTTTAGTGTAGAATCAAAATTTGTCGGCAGGATCATGCGGCACCAAAGATCTGTTACACCGTCAGCCGCCTTGATCGTAAATAATTTCACTCGGTTGCTTCCTTTAAAATAATTCATATCAAGGCGAATGTTTGGAGCAATGTTCACCAGTGGATTTGATGCTGTGAGTAAAACTTTTACTTCTTTACCCGATGCATCATAAACAGATTGAATTCCGGGAACATCAACTGAAGAATATGTATCGATGTAATATTTTTTATCAGCGGAAAAAATAGCAGTGTGCGTTCCTGCTTTATTCGGTACAGCCCACTTTGAACCTTTTTTCAAATCAGAGGCGAAAATCTGGCGGTTGCAAGAATTAAGTGGCGCTGCCTGGTAATAAATTGTAGTTCCTTTTGCATCGAATCCGTAAACATCTGTCACATTAACAGGATAACAAGCATTACAATCTGCAATTGTGCCTGAAAGCTGGTTTATCTTTTTTCCATCTGTGTTATAAAGATATAATGCGTTTAATCCATAAACATTATCGGCCGAAACCAATTCCCGCTGCCACACAAACTGATCAGGATGGCCAGGAACAAATAACATCGTATGCGTCGGATGAACATATTTCGGATCCGTTTCTTCGAATAAGGTTTTTTCAAACGCGCCTGTTTCCGCATTGTAACGGTTCTGCCACAAATGATTCTGGTCACGATTTAAAACAGTGATGAAAATATATTTGTTATCAGGGCTCCAGGCAATATTGGTGAGGTACTGATCTTTCGGACCTTCAGTTTTCAGGTAAACTGTTTTTTGGGTCGCAACATTATAAACGCCGACAGTTACTTCATGTGAAGTTGCACCCGCCATCGGATATTTTATAAGGTTCGCTTTTGCAGGTTGAACAGTGAGATCCATAACCGGATAATCAGTGACCATGGTCTGATCCATCCTGTAAAACGCGAGCAGATTTCCCGATGGCGACCAGAAAGTGCCTTTTGCAATTCCGAATTCTTCACGGTGAACGCTTTTACCGTAAACAATATTTTCATTTTTCTCTTCCGTAATGGCCACTGTTTTAGAAGTTTCTTTGTCAAGCTTCACGTACAGGTTATTGTCTACAGTAAAGGCCGTATTTAATGCAGATGATTTATCGAAATTTTCAGCGCCTTGCGGATAAACGAAATTTGTTTCCGCGCTCAGTTTCTTAGAATCTGTATTGTAGCGAAATGTGTTTTTTTCAGTTTCGAATGAAAAGGAATTTATCGTTTCCCATTTGATGAAAGGGAATCCTTTAAAGTCGGTTACGCCTGCTATATTCAAATGCCGCACGAGATCGTTGAGTTCATTCAGGTCGATCACTTTCTTTTCAGAACCTTTTTCTGCAGGCTTCCCGCGCATCAATATTTCAAGGCTTTCTGATCTGTCGATATAATAGTATTCATTTGTGTTCGCTATCCAGTTCAGCTGCGGCAATCGCTGTGCAACAATTCCATCACGACCTGCGAAAACCACATTGTCAAGCGTAAGCATTTTTTCCTGCGCGGATAATGAAACAGCAGCAAGAAGAAAAAGGAAGAACAGTTTGCTTTTCATAGGGAGATGTTTTGTGAAAAATTTTAGAATAAAAGTGATTTTAGATTGCAACGTTTTCATTACGCATACTCAATACTCATTACCCAATACTAAATACCCCTACAAAGAACTGATTCCTTCTACAGCGGCGGCTTGTTTGTAGACATCGATGATCGCTTCCGCGTCGAGCATTACCTGCCGGATCGTTACGCTGGTGTATTTTCCATTTGAGGAAGGCTGGAGCACAACTTCTGCATCGTCTTCAAAAAAACTTTCGATCAATGCGATCTTCTGGTTGTCGGAGACTACTATGAATTTAAACATGTAAACGCTCGGCCAGGATTCCTTGTTCAGCTTATTGCGGAGCTCGTCAAAATTTATTTCTGCCATAGGAAAAGGATGTACGAGTTACGATGTAAGAATTACGATTTTAATTTGGAATTTATGTTTTAATTTTTTTTTAAATACCTCCATGCTGCTGAGATCGTCAAAATTTATTTCTGCATAGGAAAAAGAATGTACGAATTACGATAGACGAATTACGATTTTAATTTGGGATTTTTATTTTTCAGTTTTTTAGAAGAAACCTTCCATGCTGCGACGGTCTTTTTTTGTCGGGCGGCCTTTGGAAGTTTGAAAAACGGGCGGACCGAGCTCTTTCATCAGTCGCAGCTTTTCGTATTCTTCAGGAGGTGTAAGATCGTGAATATATTCGGTGACGAGCTTAGCACTTACACGATTGGGTGGAAAACCTTTTACGCGGATCGTGCGGGTGATGGGAGCGACCTTGAACGAAATTTCATCGCCCGCTTTCAACTCCTTAGAGGGCTTTGTGATCTCTCCGTTGAGCTTCACTTTTCCTCCTTTACATGCGGCTGTAGCTAACGCCCTTGTTTTAAAAAGCCTCACCGACCAGAGCCATTTATCAATTCTCACGCTGTCTGCCATAGTACCATATAAAGATACAAAGCAATCAGGAATAATTTCATTCAGCGAAATAAAACGGGTATTCTTAATCATTTTCTGTACAAATAACACTTTAAATAGTGCAATATTTCATGGGTTGTATAATTTTACGGCGTTCGCGAAACTGACCCTTTTAAAAAATATCATGGACGTATTGAATCACCCCGTTCTTCGGCAAACAGGACCTTTGCGTATTAATATTGCAGATAGTTCGGCTTGTTATTATTGCAAAACCGGCCCGCTTGGAAATGAAATTATTTATTGTCCTTCCTGTGGATTTCCGCAACGAGGAACAGAAGAAGAGCAAAAAAAGTTTATAACAGCCAAGCGCCTCCTCGTCATCAAGCTGGAAGGTATGCATGACAATATAAAGAAGTCGCGGAATGCACTTTTTGGTGTTGCGGCATTATACGGGGTTAGTTATATTATTCTTGCATTGCAAATCGGGTGGCCTGCTATAATAGAAGGTTCAATTCTTTGCGGAATATTTATCGGCCTGGGGCTATGGGCGAATAAAAATCCCTATCCCGCAGTGCTCACGGGGTTAATCCTTTTTATTCTTTTCATTATTATTTCTGCTATAGGTAACCCGGTCAGCATCATTGGCGGGATTATTTGGAAAATTATAATTCTCACTGCGATGATCTATGGACTTAAAGCTGCAAAGGATGCGAAAGACGTAACTGCTGATCTTGAGGCCGCGCAGGTAAACCTTTCTTAAAAAGATGAATGCAGAAATCACCACAGGTGTAATTGTTGAGCATGATCATTATGGTCGTGGAAAAGTAACTGACGAACAGGAATTATTCTGGACCATTGATTTTGGCAAACGTGGAATTTTTGAAATCACAAAACGGAATGCAACGCTTCTGACGTTTGTTGCGGAAGCAGGAGATGAACAAAACCAATACGGATTTACAATGGAAGAATTAGAGCGCACCCTTCGCCGTGTTCTTGAAGAATACAGCGACATTTCTGAAAACGTTGAGCTCGGCGGAAAATGGGAGGGAGGCACAATGGTGCTCCAGCCGTCTGATACAAATCAGAAATCAAAAGAAATCCCGATTGAAACTTTTTTTCATAAGATCGTTATGCTGCGTGACAGGCTTCGTGTGCTGGAACAAAAGATCAACGCGCATGCGAAACTTTCGGATGAAGAGAAAGTGGATATGCAGCAATACATTACAAAGATCTACGGAAGCCTGACGACGTTTAATGTTTTGTTCCGTGATAAAGACGATCATTTTGAAGGTGAAAAAAGCAGCTGAGTAAAATTAACCCCTGATTAAATTATGGCCGCGCCCAAAGGTGATGCAAGAAAATACGGAACTACGCAGGTTCGTATAAAAGATTTAAAAGTTTGCTATTTATGTAAAAGCTCGCCGCTCGCAGCCGATATTATTTATTGTCCGCACTGCGGTTTTCTACAGCGCGGAACAGAAGCCGAGCAACGAAGATTTGTTGTAGGCCGCAAGATCAAAAAGTCGGATGTGAATGAAGAACACGCAAGCGTGGGAATCGGAAAGCTCATACTTTTTTTTCTTGGCGGCATTAATATGCTGCTCGGAATATATTTCATCAGTCAGCAGAACACTCCCGGCGGTATTGTTCAGTTTATTGTAGGCGGAGTTTATATCTGTCTTGGTGTATGGGCAATCAAAAAACCATATCCTGCTTTGTTGACAGGACTTATTTTTTACTTCACATTAATCGCTGTTCAGGCAGTGTTGGATCCGGCCACTATTTTATCGGGACTGGTTTTGAAAGTTTCTATCGCAGGCGGACTCATCTATGGAATGGCTGCAGTCAGTAAAGCCGAAAAGCTGAATGAGCAGCTCGATCTGCGCACAGTTGACCTGAGCGTGAATGTTGAATCACTGACAGAAGAAAACAATTAAGTAGGATGTTAAGCTGTCCCGGTTGTCAGGCCGAGGTTCATCCACTCGCGAAATTCTGTTCTTCCTGTGGAAAGATTATTGTTGCTCCCAACATTGAACTGAAGCTGGCAGAAGAGAAAAAATCAACGACTGCATTACAATCTGTTATTGGATTGTATTTTATCATGCTGGTGGTTTGTATTATCCTGAAATTTACAAATCTCGAAGGAACTTTTTTTGTGCTGAATGTCGCCGACCTGTTCATTGATGGCGCTGTGCTTATTTTCGCCGCTTTTAATTTCCATGAATTAAAGCATAACTTATTCCGGTTTTCTTCCTCGCCAAAGTGGGCGCATTTTCGTTGGTGGGTTTTCCCGGTAATAATCGTAGCTGCTGTTATTGCGTGTCTTGGAGTTGATAAACTTGTCAATATTTACCAGGAGATAGAAGGTCACCGGTTTTACGCATATATGTACGAGGACACCGCGCATCCTTTTTTATGGGCGGTAATAGGAATTGCGCTGCAACCTGCAATCTTCGAAGAGCTCGCTTTCCGTGGTGTAATGTTTAACAAGCTGAAAGTAATAATGGATCCCGGCGCGGTCATCATTGTTACCGGAATGCTTTTTGCAATTCTTCACCTGTCGCCGGTTTCAATGATCTGGCTTTTGCCCTTTGGTTTGATTGCAGGTTGGATGAGAAATAAATCGGGGCATTTATGGTATGGAATCACGCTTCATTTTTTTTACAACCTTACTTCAGTTGTGCTGGATGGATGGAGCAGGGGCTGGTTTGACTCAATCAAATTGTAATATATTTGAAGTAACACATTATCAGATTCCATTATGGCCGAAGAAATTAACCGTACCTGTGATTTTTGTTTTGAGAAACAAGAAGATCTAGTAAATGTGATGTGCCCCGTCTGCGGATATCCGATGAAAGGAACGAAAGAAGCACAGACGACATTCAGATCGGTGAATGAAAAAGTAAAGCAGAAAATCGATGAAGCTGAAACAGCATTGAGCCAGGCACGTTTTGCAATGTTGTGGCCTTCGCTGACTTCGATCGTGATAACACTTGCTTTTAACCTTCCGCCGAAAAACATTTACCAGCTTGCAGGTACATTAGGGTTTTATTCCATTTTCGTAGTGCTGTATTTCATCGTCGCTTTGAAACCGCTCCAGATTTTAATTTTAGCTTCTATGATATTGCTGAGCGGAATTCTTTATTCTTTGTCTATATCCGTCGTGCCAAAGACGTTGCTCATCGTACCTGCAGTCATTCTCCTCATTTACCTGAATTGCATTTATTCAACCTGGCGTGCTGAGAAAGCGCTCGAAGGATTGCAGTCTTTCCGTCAGTAGTGAATTGCTGGATTTATTTGTTAAATGTACCATGTATGTATACAGCGGATTTTCTGAAAAGTTTACATTTGACCCTCTTTCACCAACCTGACCCAAAATTATAAAACAATGAAAAAAATTCTCACAACTCTGCTGATTTGTTCTGCATTCACCTGTGGACTGCGGAGCCAGATCTCAGTCGGTAGCCATATTGCAAATATCAATTTTCTCTCCGGAACAAATGTTCATGGATTTGGATTCGGTGGAACTTATATAAAAGCGTTTACAGGTAAATTCCTGCTTTCTGCCGGTGCTAATCTTTACCTCGGGGGGAAACAGGAAACTTTTGACACCGCGTTTTCCTACAGCGCAACTCCACCCACACCGTTATTGGTAGGAGTTACACGAAGTGTGTTTTCCTATACCGGCAGCCTTGATTTCAGAGTCTATGTTGCGGGAGATGCAGAAAGCGAATTTGGCGTGTATGCAATGGCCGGTGTAGGTATTGTAAAAGGCAAGGTAAAAACAAAAACTATTGACTCGTATGATCAATCAACTTACCAGTTGAATACTCCTGCTGTTGGCAATTGGGATACTTTTGACGGTCTCAGTGCTGGGTTCGGCGCGGGAGCTGAAAAAAATATCGGGAACAATTATTTATACCTGAATGCAAAATATAATTATGTAGCCCTATACTTCGACGGAGGACTTCGCTATTTTGCTCCTAAATCATACATCACATTTGAATTCGGTTTACGTCATCCATTCAGATAAACAGCTTAATAAAATTTTCATGAAAAAAATTCTCTCCCTTGCAATCCTTTTTGCATATGGACTTACTCCGTTGTTTTCACAGGATAAGAAAACTGAAATTGAAGTAACCCGAGACTTCGGCGTTGTTTCGTCTGGGGTCATGGGTAATGGCAATGCATATGCCGAGCTGCTCAATTCCAAACCAGTAAAGAATAAGCTGGCCGTTACCTACAAAATTTTTGATCACGCTTTAAAGGAGCTGGCTTCAATCGACGCAAGTATAAATGTCGGCGAGCAATATCAATGCAACTATGCCGATAGCCAGGGAATTTATAGCATGTACGCGAAATCCCTGAGCGGCGCTTTTTCGTTTCTGTATTATAATGACGGCTCAGTAAAAACAATAAATGGCGTGCTCGGGCCTAAAGCAGATTGCGATAAGATAATTGCAAATGGCAATATGGCGCTTGCACAGGTTTCAGATAAGGATAACAATGATTTTGTTCTTACCGCTGATTTCATAACGGGAAAATCTACACCTGTTATCCTGAACAAACAATCGCCTAAAGCTGATGTAAATATTATTTCGCTCAGCTTTAACAAGCAGTACAACCAGTATTATGTGGTTTATACGCTGGAAGAAAAAAAGGTGAAGAAGCTCTGTCTTATGACAATTGATAAAGAACTTAAACCCGGCGAGCCGATGATTGTTTCAACATCATCAGGAGAAGAGAAATTCCTGATGACCGCTTCAATGAACCCGGTGGGGAATAACGAGTTTATTGTTTGCGGAGCCTACCAGAACGGATCAGGCGAATTCGCAAACGGCTTGTACATCGGCCGTTGGAAAAATTCAGCATGGTCTTCCATAAAATATTATTCTTTTGCTGACGATTTCAAACATTTTACTGACTATCTGAGTAATAAGGAAAAGGACCGTAGTGAGAATAAAAAAGAGAAGGCTGCGGTTAATGGAAAAGAATTTGACCTCGATGTGCTGATGATTACTCATTCGCTTTTGAATATAAAAGGCACGTATGTGCTGATAGGGGAAATTTATTATCCTGAATATGCCCGCTACACAGATAAAGACGGCGTAAGCCAAAGGGTTTTTATGGGGTACCGGTATCCGAAGGCGGTAATTGTAGGGTTTAACGCTGCATTCGAAAAAATGTGGGACAATTCTTTTTCAGTGGGCTTGCTGGGAGGCACAATTCCCGAAGAAATTGTTAATGTACAGGTGATTGAAGACAAAATTTTCCTGTTTTTTGAAAACGGCAATACCATTCAAAGCATCCGCTTTAACAGTGATGGCGAGATTGATGAGGACAGGAAAACAAGAGGCTATTCTTTTGCTGATGAAGGCGAATCGTTTACCGCAGGCCTCGGGGGAGATGTTTCTTATTGGTTTGATGAATATTTTCTTGCGAACATGACCGTAAAGGAGAAAAGCTCAGGCGGCAAGCGATGGGTTTTTTACATGAAGAAGATCTCCCTGAACGAGACAAAATAAAAATACAGCCTTAGTATTCAATCCAAATAAAAAAAAGGCTACATGATGTTTAAAATCAGAATTCTTATCGCTGTTATTGTTCTCCCGTTCCTTGCAAAAGCGCAGTCTCAAACCTACGACATCACATTTAATAACGGGGAAACAAAAAAAATTGTTCTCGAGTATGATGATCCTGACCGGCTGCCACGATACAATTTAGGCGTCAGCATTTTTGGCTTTTCTGTTGTTCCACCTGAAGGTATGCTCACGTTCAAATTAAAACCGGCATACAGGATCAATAAAAAGATGATGGTAACCGGGCTTTTGACTTCTGTTTACACGCGAAAGATGGATCCTGTTATCGGAGATCATCTTACTGAATCCGGGGTCGATCGGAAAAAGCCAACGATGGGAACTTCACTGCTTTTTCATTATTCCGTTTTTTCTATGCGGAAGTCGGTGGAAAAAATGCAGGCTGTTGACTATGGAATGAATACCATTTATAAGGCAAAGATTCCTCGTGTAGTTGCAAATACATTGCTCGCCGAAGGAGGGATTTATAATATGCGTACTCCGAATGGAGTGAAGTTGGTCAGCACTGATCCCACACTGCGTGACACTGTTTTTTCCTCCATTAATACTTCCAGCACTTCTGTCGGTGTCGGTTTATGCTTTTCGAGGCACCAGAGCTTTAAAATTGTTTCCGACGGAATCGCCCGTTCCACTTTCAGGTATTCACGTTTGTATTTTCACCTTACGTATGCTTTGGCGCAAAAATACGATGTGCTTGCTATCGATTATGGAACTAGTTCTGATCCTGTAGGCTTCGAACCGTCTACAGGGTATGAAGCTCCGGAATTTTCTAAGCTGGGTTGGAGACTTGGATGGGAAAAACAGCTCGGATTCAAAAATAGCTCTTGTTCAGGGACAATTGGTTTTGAATACGCGGTGATTCCATCCATGAGCTCGGCAATTGTAGATGGAAATTACAAGGCTTCCAGCCCGAAAGAGTTTTTCTCTATTCATTTCGGAATCGGCATCGGCGCTCAACCAATTGTTGACTAGCAAGGCTATTTCGCAAAACCAAATTGTTTCGTCGCCATTTCTTCAATCGATTTTCCGATCGATAAGCATGCTGTTGCTGCAGGTGATGGCGCGTTCAATACATGGATTGCATTTCCGTGAAATTCAATCTTGAAATCGTCAATCATATTTCCATCCTGCGAAAGTGCCATTGCACGCACACCGCTACGGCTTGCGATAATATCATCCGATTCAAGCGATGGAATTAAAGTGCGGAGCCGCTTGAGGAAAAAACGTTTTGAAAAAGCGCCGCGGTATTCATCAAGACCGAATTTCATGTTCTTCGCAAAAAATTTCCAGGTGCCGCCGAATCCGAATGCAGAAGCTGTGTCGCGCAGGCTGAAAGACGTTTTACCATAACCTTCGCGCTTGAAAACAAAAACAGCGTTAGGTCCGCATTCCACTCCGCCGTGGATCATGCGTGTAAAATGCACACCTAGGAAAGGATATTTCGGGTTCGGGACCGGGTAAATAAGGTTCTTCACTTTTTGCATTCCCTGCTCAGTGAGATCGTAATAATCGCCACGGAAGCCGACGATTGCTGCGTCAACATCAGCGCCTTCTTTTTTCGCGATGCGGTCGCTTTGCAAACCTGCGCAGGTGACAATATATTTCGTTGTGAAAATTCCGCGGTTGGTGATGATGTCGGTGGTTTCACCTTTATGAATGA
>JALYQL010000301.1 GCA_030855855.1 Bacteroidota bacterium
CAGCAAGCACAGATCCGTCTTTGTTGAAAAATTTCTCTGATTTTAATTTATCGGTCGCGTACTTTCTTTCGAGGTATAATTTTCCGTCCGTGTCGTAATAAGAAGAAAGTCCATTTAGCTTGCCCGATGTATAATTTGCCTTTGTTGAAAGTTCTCCGTTGCGGTAATATTCTTTCCATATGCCATTACGCAGACCTTTGTCTTTATAAGTTCCTTCACGATAAACTTTCCCGTTATCGTAATAATTTTTCCATAATCCGAAGGGCTCATCGTTCTTATAATCGCCGTCCGATTTCAATTCACCGTTGGTATAATATTCATTGCTGTGCCCATTACGTTTGTCTAAAGTGTAGTTCGCCTTTTTACTCACCTTCCCGTCAATGGTGTAAATAATAAGCTCGCCCGAAAGCTGCCCATTGAAGTAATTGAGCTTCGCATTTTCCGTTCCGTCTTCGTGGTAAGTGGTCACAATTCCGTTCAGCTTTCCATTCGACATGATGCCGCTTTGAGTTTTGTACCCGGTGATATCATAAGCAGAATATTCACCTTCCAGCAACCCGTTTTTGTAGGATGTTTTGAACGATGGAAGACCGTTATCGTAAAACTGCTCGCTCTTTCCTTCGCGCACGCCATTTTCAAAACGAGAAGTTTCTTTCAATGTTCCATCTTCATAAAACCAAACCCATTCGCCTTCGCGCTTCCCATTCACATAGTCACCTTTCGAAAATAAGCGACCTGTACGTCCATGAAAATACTTCCATTTTCCATTTTCAATACCTGTTTCGTTAATCACACCGATGCCGTTGATTATATGATTCTGATAGAAAGTGATCTGAACTTTGGCGTCTTTGGCAAATTCGGCACGCTCAGGATGGCTGGAATGTGTGTCAATATATTCAGCAGCCCAGACAGCAAATTCATGGATCTTCTTTTTGTTCTTCTTTACGCTTTTGCTCACTGTCGGATTGGCGGCAGACACGGCGTATAAGGTCTGACTTTCATAAGCAACGAAATAACCTTTTTTCTGAAGCTCAACGAAAAACGGAACATAATTTTCCATCCAGAAATTCCCTGTTCCGGATTCATAATGTAGCTTTTCAAGAATAGCCTGGAACATTTTCACCATCTTCAACTCGATAATCGTTTTGTTCTTATAGCCTGGTGCAAATGCGGCTTTCGAATTGATCACTTCTGTTATATCGTTGAAGCAATTGTCGCCCGCTTCAGATGCGCTGAGCTGGAAATCCGGGTCAGGCTGATTTTCTCCTGTGTAAAGATCTTCGAGATAGGAAACTACTTTCTGTGCGCGTTCCGTATTATTTTCCATCATGAGAAAATACTGCCATGCAAGCACAGCCGGCACAACGCGGCCTTGTTCAGCGCAGCATTTTCCCAGTTGAAAATGTGAATTCGCGTGATACGGATTCAACTCTATTGCTTTCTGAAAACAAAGTTCTGCTTCCGGGTATTTTTTCATTTTGAAATACGTCATTCCCTTTTGGTACTGCATGGAATATTTGTAAGGGAAAAGACGAATTCCTTCATCGAAAGTTTTAATCGCTGTATCGTATTTCTCCAGTTCTTTCAGCGACATGCCGATGTAAACGTAAAAATCTGCTTCGAATTCAGAATCCAGCTCTTTGCCTTTTCGCGCTGTGGCGAGACATAAGCTGTCTTCTTTATCATTATTGTAGGTATAAGCAAGATCACGCAACACTTCAGCGTAGTTCGTGTCATTGCGCCCCACTTTGAGATAAAGATTTTCCGCCTTGCTGTAATTTCCAAGCGAGTTGTAGAAATCAGCAGTAAGCATAATCTCGCCCGAATTGATCAGCTCAACATTTTGCTGCGCAGAAAGATTATTCAGAAATGATAAAGAAAAAAGAGTGATCGAAATTTTGAGAATGCGATTCATCATTTTGGAGGGGAATTTTTTGTGTGTTCAAAAATACAAAAAAAGGTGTTCGGCTTATCCTGCAAATGATGGAAATACGTAGGAAAGACAGGCGAATTTATTGCGTTCCTAAGCGGAATTTATCAATTTTTAAGAAAGCTATCCGTGTCCTAAAATTGACTGCAGCTCGTTGATGGCAGATTTTCTTGTCATGGAAAATGTTCCGTTATCGGTTTTTTCCAAATGCATGTATAGCGCCAATGCTTTTTCACGCAGGTCAGCAGCCATGATCGGATCCGTGTAATGTAGCAATTCTCCTTCCGTCATCATAGCCTGCGCAATGGCTTCGAGGTGTTGGTTTTTCAACTCTTCTTTTGCACTCAGCACTCCAAGGAATTCGTCGATGTGAAGCCCGTGAATAAATTCAGCATCAAGCCCGAAAAAAGTTTTGTAGCCGGCGCGCAATTCCTCCAATGCCAGCTGCTCCTGGTTCATCGCATTTAATCCCATAATATGCCCAAGCATTTTACCGAATTCTTCAAGCATTCGTTGGATGTAATCGCGGCGGTACACAGGGTAAAGGAAATTTGAAATTCAGAAAATGGGTAATCAGGTAATTGAGTAATCAGGGCGTGTGAACCGGGCTTTACGCATTACGCGGTAACTTGCTACAATCCCTCACGCAAAAAAAAATCTCACAGTCCCGGTACATACAGCTTTAATTGGGAATTTAGTAATTCTAAACCGTTCGTTCTGCCCAATTACCGATTTTCCATTGGTAATTGGTAATTGGTAATTATATTCCTACCATTTTCCACCACCGCCGCCGCCGCCAAAGCTGCCCCCGCCAAATCCGCCGAAGCCACCGCCGCCGCCGCCAAACCCACCGCTGCTTCTTCCGAAACCGCTGCTTCCGATAAAGAATCCCGTGGCCATTCCTGGTCCGAATCCTCCTCTGCCACCCCCGCCTTTGCGCCTCGCGACAGCCACAATTATAAATATAATAGCAAGTATCCAGATGTAAAGCGAAGGTTTTCCGGAATACTTTTTATTGTATGCATCTGAACTGATCTCGCCTTTTGCAAGCTTCATCAATGCTGTTGTGGCGGCATCTAATGCTTCGTAATTCTTGGCATCCTTGAAAAGTGGCAGCATTTCATCTTCCGCAATATGTTTTGCTGTAATATCAGGGATCGCGCCTTCCAGTCCGTAACCGACTACTATGTATGCATCGCGCTGACCGGCGCCACCTGTAGGTTTTACCAGCACTACAATTCCGTTATTCAGTTTCTGCTGTCCGACTCCCCACGCTCTTCCGATCTCCACGCCATAGTCGTTTCTGTCCATCCCTGCAAAATCATCCACAATGAGCACAACGATCTGGTTACTCGTCTGCTCACCAAACTCAACCAACTTTTTTTCAAGAGCGGCTTCTTCACTTGCCGAAATAAAATCAGGAAATTGCTGAGAAAGATTATTTACGAGACGTGGCGGTGAAGGCCGTGCAGGAACTTTCCCATCCTGTGCAAAAACAGGAGAAGCGATCAACAGCAGCAAAAGTAGTTTCAGGAATTTCATTTAAAGCTGATATCGTTCGTGAGTTCGTTCTTGTCATCTGTTTTACACGGAAAATGCGTCGAAAGCTGCTCGCCGGCCATAGTAATGCCCGCAATAAGCCCTTCGCTGAATTTGCCTTCTTTGAAATGCTGTTCCATCAATGCGGAAGCAGCATCCCAGAATTGTGGCTGCACTTTTTCATGGATTCCCTTGTCCCCGTATATCGCAAACACACGTGAATCAATCGCGAGATAAAAAAGCACCCCATTGCGTTCTGCAGTTTCATGCATTTTTAATTTGCCGAAGAGCAACTCCGCACGTTTTACGGTGTTTTCTTTGCATACTTCTTCAATATGCACACGGATCTCACCAGAAGTTTTTGCTTCTGCTTCAGCTATCGTTTTGCTGATTGCTTCTTTCTGGGCGTCGGAGAAAAAGGTTTCTGCTGACATAGTTAGAATTTTACCTCGGGAGCTTTTTCAGAACCGGCTGCCTCTTTGAATGGCTCTTTCTTAGGAAACTCTTCACTGCTCAGAAACATTTTCGTGAAAAAACCGCGGATGTGCGAGTTGTAGGCCTTGATGGCCTGGTTATAATCTTTGCGTGAAACGGCAATGCGGTTTTCCGTTCCTTCGAGCTG
>JALYQL010000308.1 GCA_030855855.1 Bacteroidota bacterium
CGCATATTGAAATTCAGAAAGGCGAAGAAGATATTTTATTCCTGAACCGTCGCGGTAAAAGATTAACGCGTGTCATGATCTTCACCATCATCAAAACGCTGGTGCAGAAATGCGGTATCAAGAAAAATGTAAGTCCGCATACTTTTCGGCATTCGTTCGCAACTCATTTAGTAGAAGGCGGAGCTGATCTGAGAGCTGTCCAGGAAATGCTCGGACATGAATCTATTACTACAACAGAGATTTATACGCACTTAGACAGAACTTTCCTCAAGGAGCAGATTCTCAGGTATCATCCCCGTTCCTAAACAAATGATTTAGTAATCTGGGAATTGTCCTTTGTACTGTTATCTGAATTTCATATTTACTACGTTCAATTACCAGATTACTAAATCACCTTCACAGCACTCTCTCCTTAATGTGTTGCTTCTTCTGCTACTTTTTCTTCCTGATGTTCTGCGGCTTCTTTGCCGAGGTATTTTTTTACAAGAAAATGCCCGAGATAAATCAAAGGCGTTAATCCGATGGCGATGATCAGCTTGAAGCAATAATTCGTCAGGCCTATCGTCCAGAATTGTTCCATGGTGAATTTTCCGGGAATGACGAACGCGATAAACAGCACCACAAAAGAATCGACCAACTGGGAAATAAGCGTTGAACCTGTGGCGCGTAGCCAGATTAATTTTCCACCGGTGCGTTTGCGTAAAAACCAGAAGACAAAAGAATCGACAAGCTGTCCGACAATAAACGCGGTGATGCTGCCAGCAATAATCCATTTTGACTGACCGAAAACCATATTGAATTGTTCGTCGTTCGCAATGCCGGGAATGCTGCCGGGAGGATCGCCGGTAAAGGCATGCGGCATCATTGCGAAATTAACGATGAGAAAGCAGAACCCGATCATAAATGCGGTAATAACAGAAACGGTGCGAACTATTTTGGGTCCGTAAAATTCATTGATTGTATCGGTAACAAGAAAAACGATTGGCCATGGAAGAATGCCGATAATTGATGTGAAAACAAAAAACCCAAGATTGGCCTGAAATAATTTCGCGCTGATCAGCTCAGCGGTGATGGCGCTGGTGATGAAGATGGCTGTGAGGATTAAGAGGAGCTTTGTTTTTTTATTGAGAGTCATTAGGGAAAAGAATGTACGAGTTACGAATTATGATGTACGATTTACGGTTTACGATTTAAAAAATCAGCTTGCACTAAATTAGGAAACCGTTTAACAAAACAGGGAATTAATTTTTGATACATGATGAGGCAAAACTATTGACGGGTTCAATCATTCCTAAACATCCGCTCAAAGTTCTAATCTTCGCTGTATCATTTTTCAAAATATAAAGATTCCTTTCCGCCAGTGAATTATTTCTTGCTGCCAAAGCCTTGAAAGAATACGCTCTGACAATTGGATTTTTATGCTTTAATAAATAGATTAGCTGATTGTCTGTAGTAATCGCCACCAATTGCTCATAACAGGCAAATTCCCATGTATAAGCTCCGGCAAAGCCAACCCTTCCCTCATTTAATTGTTTCGCAGAATCCAATCTTGTAATAATATTCTGATAGTTTTTTTCGCAGAAAATTGATTTGAAAAGGCTGTCATCAGAATTAATATCCTCCGGCAGATTCTTTACAACTACCGAATCCGTCCAATTAGTTTTCCTGGCCGTTACTTTATTTTCACGCCAATATTCAAAGCCAAACCCTGTGACAAGAACCATCGCGACAAGAATACCGAACATTGCTAAGAGGAATAATTTCATTTTGATAATTTCAAAAAACAATTTACAACAAAAAACATTACTTAATTGTTTCCAGGAATTCTTCAACAGCATCCATCACCTTATTAATTTCTTCTTTCGTAATGCAATAAGGTGGCAAAACGTAAAGAATATTTCCAAGCGGGCGCAGAATGATTCCTCTTTCAATAAAAAACGAATGCACTTTATCTGCTAACGGATTCAGGTATTCGGTGGCTTCGCGTGTTTTTATTTCGACCGCGAAAATTGTTCCGAAAGATCTTGTTTCTTTTACTGCGGGATGATTTTTGAAACGATTAATGGCATCGTTCATCCAACCGCTCAAAACAGCAACACGCTCCATTGTTTTTTCCTGCTCAAAGAGATCAAGGCTTGCCAAAGCAGCAGTGCAGGCGATAGGATTTGCCGTGTAGGAATGTCCGTGGAAAAATGTTTTGGTTTTATCGGAAGTCAGGAATGCACGGTGAATTTCTTCGGAACAAACGGTTACGCCCAGAGGAAGAAATCCTCCTGTCAATCCTTTTGAAAGGCAAACGATCTCCGGTTTATTCCTGCAATGATCCATGGCAAACATTTTACCGGTACGGCCAAAACCTGTCATCACTTCATCTGCAATCGTGAGCACATTATTTTCTTTTGCCAGATGAATTAATTCGTCGAGCGCATCCTGGCTGTACATGATCATTCCGCCCGCGCCCTGCACCAATGGCTCAAAAATGAAAGCGGCAATTTCACTATTTAATGCTGCTTTCATTGCCTGAATGCTTTCCGCTTCTTTGCCAATAACAGGAACAGGAATGTGAATGACTTCAAACAGCATTTTATCAAACGCCTGCGAAAAAACATTCCTCGCTCCTACCGACATTCCTCCAAACGTATCGCCATGATACGCATTTTCTAACGCGATGATTTTTGTTCTTGGTTGTCCGGAATTGTGCCAGTATTGAAACGCCATTTTCAATGCAACCTCCACAGAAGTTGAGCCGTCGTCGGAATAAAAAACTTTTCCCATTGAAGGAAAAAATTTTAAAAGACGTTCAGCCAGTTGCACAGCGGGGGCATGGGTGAAACCGGAAAAGATCGCATGTTCGAGCGTGTGCATCTGCTCCGCTATTTTCTTCGCGATATACGGATGGGAATGTCCGTGAATATTCACCCACCAGGAAGCAATCGCGTCGATAAATGGTTTTCCGTTTTCATCGAACAGCAGCGTTCCTTCACCGCGCACGATTGCGACAGGCGGTTGCAGATTCAGCTGAGAAGTAAAGGGATGCCAGACTGATTGGAGATCGCGTTCGGAGAGAGATTTCTTATTCATTCAAAAATTCAAAATTCAAAAATTCAAAATTCAACGACCATGCTTGATCATGTTGAAAATTGAATTATAGATTTTCTTTGAATATCGCGGCGTATTTGCTGACGACTTCTTTGTTGATTACGCTTTCTTTATTGATGCGGCCTATGCACTTGTGCTCTCCGTAAGCTAAAATAATATCTTCAGAAAGTTTATGAGGTGGTCCGTTAAAGATAATGCCGAGCACAGGAATCTTACGGAAACGTAATGCGTCGATCGACAATATGGAATGGTTGATGCTGCCGAGATAATTCTGAATCACAAGCACAACTTCCGCATTTACTTTTGTGATGATGTCAACGACAAATTCTTTTTCATTGAGCGGAACCATTAACCCGCCTGCGCCTTCAATGATAAGGTGGTTGGAAGTTTCAGGGAGATTTATGCTGTCGAGTGTGATATGCTGACCTTCCAATTCTGCAGCTGCGTGAGGCGACATATATTGTTTGAGCACATAACTCTCGGGATGAATAAATGTCTTTGGATTTGAAACGTATTTCTGGATCTTGGCAGCGTCGGTGGAAAAGAAGCTTCCTGTCTGCACCGGTTTCCAATAATCGGCATGAAGCGCTTCTGCGAGAATGGCAGAAACAACTGTTTTACCTACATCTGTTCCGATTCCTGTTACAAAAATTCTTTTCATACTGGGAGATAAAATTCTGCGATTACCAAAGATCGTGATAAGATTCTTTAAATAAAAATCAAACCTCAGGGCCGATTACACGTAAAAGCTCATCAATTTCCATCGGATGATTAAATGCATGAATGATGACGCGAAGCCGCTCTTCTCCTTCCGGAACAGTGGGCGATAATACGGCACGCAGATCGAAATTATTTTCACGGCAGGCGGCAGCTACTTCACGTGTTTTCTGATTTCCGCCAATAAGAATTCCCTGGATCGGGCTTTCAGAAGGCAAAAGCCGGATTGACGGATATTCCTTCGCTTTATTCCTGAAATAATTCACAAAAGAGAAAACCTGCTGACGTACAGCTTTCATCTGGCTAAAATTCCGAACTGCGCAACGCATCACCGCTAAATCGTGCACCGGCAAACTGGTGGTGTAGATGAAAGGGCGCGCGTAATTTACAAGGTAGTCACGCAGTGTTTTGCTTCCTGCAATTCCGGCACCGTGACATCCCGCTGCTTTTCCGAACGTTACCAGGCGCGCGAAAATCCTGTCCTGCAAACCTTTCTCAACAGCAATACCTTCACCCTTTTCTCCGTACAATCCATTGCTGTGCGCTTCATCGAGGATCAGCGATGCATTATATTTTTCACAAAGCGCCACCATTTCCTGTAGCGGACATTGATCGCCGTCCATAGAATAAACAGATTCTACCGCCACGAAAATTTCACCGAGATGATCTTCTCTCGTTTCGATTGATGATAATTTTTTCAGCTGTTCTTCCAGCTCTGTAAGATTATTATGCGAAAAGCTTCTTGATTTTGCATACGACATACGAATGCCATCTCGTACGGAGGCATGGATAAGATCATCAAAAATAATGGTGTCGCCTCTTCTTGGAATGCTGGAAAATAAAGCGAGGTTCGCGGAATATCCCGAATTAAAAACGAGGAAAGATTCTGATTTGTAAAATTCCGCTAATTCTTTTTCCAGCTCCGCCGCGTAAATGGAATCGCCGGCAAGCAAACGTGATCCGCCTGAGCCGATAAGCTGAATGGTTTTTGTTGCTCTTAATTTTTTCCATTCCGCTTCTACTTCGCGCAATAATTCTTCCGACCGTGCAAGGCCGAGATAATCATTGGAGCAGAAATCGATAAGCGATGCGTCTGCCGGAATTAATCTGCGAAAGGAATGAGAAACTACACGTTCCTGTAATTTTTCCGCCATCCTTGTTTCAGCGCCTGAACGTGGAATGGAGCGGGAAGAAGAAGAATTAACAGTCATACTACTTGTACGGATCTGCCATTGACGGATCGATGCGCAGACCGATCATAAGGCTGTAAGTCCAGATATTATGCACGATAGAGCCACCCGGTTCAACAGCGGGATTTTTGAAATATTTATATTCGGCGAAAGGCTGTACAAACAAAAATATTCCGGAATAAAGCTGAACATCGGCCACCGGGCTTACTGTTAAGAACATGCTGCTCGCCATCGCGTCGTCACCGAAAAGATTGATGCGGTCGACATTGCTGAAGCTGAAAAAACCTGCGCGTCCGTTTGCGCTCAATGAGAATTTAGAACGCGCATCGGGCCAGAATGGAAATTCACATTGAACAAATATTTTATCGAATCTGAAACTTTCATCATAAATGATCACCTGGCTTGTGGTTACTGTCTGACGAACTTCCAGTCGTGTAAGAAAGAATTTTTCAAAGTTCATTCCGAGTCCGAGACGGAAATTGCGTATCGGGAAAAGCACATTAAGATCGTAAAATGTTGTGGTGTTGTTGGCGCGGAATTTGAACGTGCCGCTTTCCAGCGAACTTCCGTTTTTATCGTAAATAGAAGAATGTGTGAGCGCCGAGTACCAATATGCCTGCCCGACTCCAAAACCGACAGAGAGAAAATATTTTTCGTTGTTTTTGCTTTGCTGCGAATACCAGTTCATACGGAATTGAGCAAAGCAGTTTCCACTGATGAACAAAGCAATCAAAATCAATAAGCGGAGCTGTTTTTTCAAAGCTTTATTTTTATCCGGCTATTTCAACCGCGTTTTCATCTGTAGTAGTTTTGGGACGACCATACTTGAATGCTTCACGCGGCTTTAAACCGAGCGTTGCGAATAATTCCATGTCTTCATTGAAAGCAGGATTAGGAGTAGTCAGCAATTTATCTCCCGCGAAAATCGAATTGGCGCCTGCCATGAAACACAATGCTTGTCCTTCGGCGCTCATCTGCAATCTTCCCGCCGACAAACGCACTGCAGATCCCGGCATTACGATACGTGTAACAGCCACCATACGCACCATATCCCACACCGGTACAGGTTTCTGATCTTCCAGCGGAGTTCCTTCAACGGCAACCAATGAATTGATCGGAACCGATTCAGGGTGTGGTGTCAATCCGCTTAATGTTTTGAGCATTCCCAAACGATCTTCCGCCGATTCGCCCATACCGATAATTCCGCCGGAGCAAATAGTCATTCCTGCTTTGCGCACATTTTTCAGTGTATCGAGACGATCGTCGTAAGTTCTTGTGGTAATGATCTCGCCATAAAATTCAGGCGATGTATCGAGATTATGATTGTAAGCGTAAAGACCTGCGTCTGATAATTTCTGTGCCTGCGCTTCAGTGAGCATGCCGAGCGTGCAGCAGACTTCCATGTCCATTTTGTTAATGGTTTTAACCATTTCAAGCACATTATCAAAGTCAGAATTATCGCGCACTTCTCTCCACGCCGCGCCTAAGCACATACGGGAAGCGCCGCCGTTTTTTGCTTTTTCAGCAAGGCCACGCACTTCTTCCACACCCATGAGCTTGTGCACTTTGATGTCGGTATGGTAGCGGGCAGCCTGTGGACAATAGGCGCAGTCTTCCGCGCATCCGCCAGTTTTCACAGAGATGAGCGAGCTCACCTGGACTTCCTGCGGATTATGGTATTGACGATGAATTGTAGCTGCGCGAAAAACCAACTCCAGCAGTGGAGTATTATAAAGGTTCAGCAACTCTTCCTTTGACCAGTTGTGTCGTATATCTTTCATAAAATTTGCCAGATTATAAAGATAGTAAATTAGTTCAGAGTTGGGATTTAGAGTTAGAGCTATTGATAATCAGTCAAATATGGACATAATTATTAATTGAATAGGGAAAATGAAGACTATTCGCAGATTAACCTTTAAGATTTATCTGCAATATAATATCCTAACACTTCTTGAAGTTGCTTTAACACCTTTGGGCTTACTGAACCAATGCGGCCCGGGATTTTTGTTTCATTTACTATGACCAAATGCCCGAGCCTGACAACTGAAGCTGACCGAAGTCATGATTTTTTATAATCAGGATGCTGTTCGTCAATAATAATATCAAACCCTTTCACTAACTGATGCAATTGTGTACTTAATCCAACAACCAGGAAGTCACCCTGAAAATGCATCTTTTTAAAAAGTAAAGCTGGTCTGGGTTTGCTTTGTCCATTTGCCTGAGGAATTGGAATCAAAACAATTTCTCCTTACTTCATGCCTTGAATTTCGGATTTCGGGAAATCAGCATTGAATAATCATATTCAACTTCTTCTACGGAATATGCATTTGCTAAGCCCGCCAAGCTGAGATCCTGATACTCTGACTTCTCATTCTTTGTTTCATCTTCTGCCATAGAACGAAGCAGAATGGCATTGAATTTTCGTTTTTGCTTTAAACCAGCATTAGCAATAGATTCAAGCTGGCTGATTTTATATGAAGAAAGCTCAGCTCCGGTTTCAATATTATCCATTACTGCAATCGACACATATTCAAGGTAACAGGTTCCTTGTATTCCGTCAAGAATAATCTGCGCGAATGACACAGGCAGATTCATAGCAGCCCGTTTCATATCCGTGTATGCATTTTTCTTCGCATCAACCGGTTCCTGATTATCAAGCATCCCATGTCGCTCCATTGCCTCCATCACAGGTTCGTTTTCAGTCAACATCAACTGGAGAATATTTGCAATATTTTTAAACTGATCATTTCTATTAAATGAATGAACCATTGCCTGCGTATCCTTCAACAATTCTGATACTGGTTCTCCTTCATAGGCAAGCCATTGAAAAAGCGTATCACGGAGATTGAAAATTGCCTCCGCACGCTTATTAGCCATAAGACGAAGATTTTTACGTCCTTTAAGGTCTTCGCGCAACTGTCTTTTTAAAGTTGATATCCGCCTGCGTAATGATGAAGGCAAATCAGTTTCTTCTTCAAAAAAACTTAAATTGAAGAAAGGAAGATTATTATTTTCCGCTTTTTGAAGCATATACAACTTTACGAAATGAAATACGAAAAGCTGTTTTCAAATGGTTAATTGACAAGAAAATCTAAAATTGGCTAAAAACCACCTGCCAGGAATCAGGTAGATCAGCATATTCGCGGGGAATCGTCCCAATGCTGTGAAATTTCAATAAAAATTTTCTGCGGACTTTTCACGGCAAACGAGAAGATTAAGAAGCATAAAACGGGAAGACGGTTTTTCATTTTTCCGGGTACATTCCATCGTTACGCAATGCAATGATATGGCATTCTTTAGTTTTCACCAGCCCCATGTAAATGCATATAATTTCACTTTCGGCAGCATCATGCTTACATCTTTTCCGAAAGCGGTCCACGCGTTTTTTACATTCTGGTCAAACTGCCAGCGACGGGCACGTTGACTGTTATCTTCATTCGAATTTGTGTCTTCTTTTTTAAGATAAATCTGTTCGCCAATACAGAAAGCAACTTTTTTCAGCTTCGGGCATTTCGCGAAATACTTCATGTTCTTCATTAAAGTATTGATCGAATCAATGAAAACTTTCTTAGCCGCATCAGTCGTGTCGGGCGTCATGGTGAATTTTATCTCTATCAATTCAAGCTCAGTCAGCTTTGAAAAATCAAAACGCTGTGCATTCTTCAGCTCATCAGCAAAAATGCAGATCGAAGAAGCCGTAGTGTCTTTAAATATTTCTTCAAATGATGAACAGAATACCGGCGCCCTGAAATCATCGTTATTGGAAGGGATTTTCAGGAACTTATCCTGCTGCGCATTTATTGTCAGAGAGCAAAGAAGAAGGAATGCAGTGAAAAATTTCATATCTGTGGTTTTAGGAAAGTATCTACGACAATAACGGAACGATATGAAGAAAATTCCTAATGCATTTGCGGTATTTAATGGCTGATTTTAGAATTAGTGATTTTTGATTGGGTTGATTGAAAAACAAGAGATTTCCTTGTGGGGAGATTTCTAATCAGCTGATTTTAGATTGAATTCGGCTTTCTCATTCTAAAATCTAAAATCATTAATTCTAGAATGAACTCCCCTATCTTTGCCACATGCGAATTGATATAATCTCCGTTGTCCCCGATCTGCTCATCAGCCCGTTTGATCATTCGATTATGAAGCGGGCAAAAACGAAAGGTCTTGCGGAAGTTCATTTGATCAACCTGAGAGATTATTCGGTGGACAAACACAAAACGGTTGACGATTATGCATTTGGCGGCGGCGCGGGAATGGTTCTGAAAATTGAGCCGATTGTGGCTTGCATTGAAGCTCTCAAAAGCAAACGCGAATATGACGAGGTGATTTATATGTCGCCCGACGGAGAACTTTTTGATCAGCCGATGGCGAATAGAATGTCGTCAATGAAAAACCTGCTTATTCTTTGCGGTCATTACAAAGGCATTGACGAACGTGTGCGCGAACATTTTATCACACGCGAAATTTCTGTTGGCAATTTTGTTTTGTCAGGCGGAGAATTAGCTGCCGCGGTAGTTGCTGATGCGATCCTTCGTTTGCTTCCGGGCGTTCTGAACGATGAAACATCGGCCCTGAGCGATTCTTTCCAGGATAATCTTATTGCGCCGCCCGTTTATACCCGTCCGGCCGAATTCCGTGGCTGGAAAGTGCCGGAGATTTTACTATCAGGCCACGAAGAAAAGATCCGGCAATGGAGATATGACCGATCGATGGAGCGGACTAAAGAAAGACGGCCGTTTTTACTGAAATAAAGTATTCTGCCGATTTCAACAAAAAGCGTGCATGCAGTTTTTCCAAAGACAATTTTTCAACGGGATAAAACTCAGATTGCTTTTTTCGAAATGAGTTCGTCCAGATTTTCCATCGCAGCTGTCATTCCTTCCTGAAATCCTGTTTTGATAAGCTGCTCGAGCTGCTCCTCTTTTTCATGCGCGATTTCGGGTAAAAAAGATGGTGGCAGGTGCAAGTGGTAGTGAAAAAGAACAATTTATCTGCGCTTTATCTGCAGACTCTGAGAGTATGTGAGAGAAAATTTTGTTGTGTTGGGCGTGTCCCTGCAGGTCAGGCTATTCGCTTCAAGTGCAGACTTTCCGCTGCTATCCTTCACGCAAAAAAACTGAAATAAGAATTAAGAAACCGGTGGGACAGGCATATTCTGATTTGTCCGGTATTGTTCCGAAATATTCTGCACTTCTTCTTTTTCCTGTTCGATGCGAAGATCATATAACAGGGCAGCCTCTTTTTTATTTACAACAAAAGTATCCGACCACCGGTCATGCCAGCCTCTGTCGCCTAAGCATGAAAATGCTTCAAAAGGCACCCACCTCGAAATGGTTCGTATAGCAATGGATCCTGGTTCCGGCTTTTCTGCATATTCATTGATCACCACCCGACCAAAGATCATTTTACCCGGCGTAGAACCTGTCAAAAGCTCAAAAAGAAAATAAAAACCAAGGCCCAGGAAAGTGCCGACAAAGTTGATTTGAAAATGACCACCTTCCATTGAAAATGTCCCAAGACCTATTTGTCCAAGAGTGAAAATAAAGCCGATTACAAATCCAATGATTCCCACGAAAATGCTGTCGATGAGATAATGCCAGAACCGGTCCCACCCTGTTACCACCTTCACGAGCCGCGCACCGCGATAAGGAACACGGGTTCGCTGAAGCTTTCCATCTGCATCACGGTATTCTTTGGTCCTGAATCGTTCTTCGTACAATTCAGTGATCTTTTTTCTTCCGGTATAATTCATTGCTTGCAGGGTTAATTGGAAAAAATCAAAAGTCTGCCAAGTTATGAATATTGCATTTCCTCGATTACACCATTTAAAGCAGTTTCAAATTCCCTTGCACCGATCCCAAGAACCGGCTCCCACTCACTAAATTTCATCTTTTCGCATTTCTTTTCCTTAAAAAGTCTATATTTGCATCCCTTTTCAGAACAATTTAAACGAAAACAAGTCATGAATCTCTTACAATACGTTGAGTCGCAACTAATTACAAAGTCAGTTCACCCTGAATTTAAAGGTGGAGACACTGTAACAGTTCACTATAAAATTAAAGAAGGCGAAAAAGAACGCGTTCAGATGTTCACCGGTGTTGTTTTACAGCGTCGCGGACACGGACCGGTTGAGTCTTTCACAGTACGTAAAATGTCTAACGGTGTTGGCGTTGAGCGTATTTTCCCTGTAAACTCACCTTATATCGAGAGAATCGAGATCAAGAAAAAAGGTGTTGTTCGTCGTGCGCGCATTTTCTATCTCCGCGAATTGACCGGAAAGAAAGCACGTATCCAGGAAAAAATCCAAGTATCAGAAACAGCTCCTGTTACTGCAGGATAGTTTTAATCCAATACACGTGCAAAAGCCCGGTTGATTTATTTCAATCGGGCTTTTCTCATGTCCTGTTCGACTATCGCTCTGGGTGACATAAGAAATCGACATTTGCATCAATCTAAAATGACAAATGGCAAAAGCGGATAACAAACCTGAAATTTTTGAAGAACTGAAAACGCTGATTCAACCTTATTCCAAAAAGCTGACGGTGAAAGACGATTCAGAAAAAGGCTACTCACTTTATCATATCGGGCAGTTTGAAATGTATGGAGGAAGGACGTGTGAAGAATTGTTTTTCGCTTTTGCTTCAATACTGAAAGGGCATGTCGGATTTTATTTCTTCCCGATCTATACACATGTAAAAGAATTCAAGCTTGACCCCTGAGCTGAAAAAAATGCTGAAAGGAAAATCCTGCTTTCATGTTAAGGAAATGACACCGCAGGTAAAGAAAAAGATTTCCGCGTTACTTAAAGAAGGCTATTCACTTTACAAAAAGTGCAAACTGGTGTCTTAATATTTACCATTTTATCATACTTGCGAAATCTCTCTTTCATTTGACGGCGATAATTTTACAGCATAAAGGCAATTGATATCCTTGATGCGTTCCATTTACGGAATCAGCTGAAACCAATTGCCCTGTGATTCTCTTATACCTACTCATGAGAATCTTCCGGATACAAGTTGTGCTTCTGAGCTTTATTTTTGTTTCCACACATATTAGTTGCCAGAGTGTAGTGGTAAGCAGCTACTTCAACGCCGCTGACCCGCGTGATGAATGGTTGGAGCTTTTGGTTGTAGCTGATAACACGGATATGCGCAACTGGACGCTCCGTGACAATAACAGCTCGCAGACTTCCTGGCAAACAGCAATGAGCTTCAACACTATTGCATTCTGGAATAATATGCGTGCAGGAACGATCATTATTATCTGGAACCGGCCTGTTACTTCAGGAAGTGTGGCGCATCCCCTTGATGCAAATAAAGATGATGGTTATATTGAGCTTTACGCCACGAACGTCACTTATTTCGGCGGCGGTTCTTTCGGGACTGCTCCAGCTTGGGGGGGGAATTCACTGAATTACGCGGGTGGCGCGGATGTACTCCAGCTGCGTAATTCATCGGGGACGCATATTCATGCATTGGGACATAACAGCTCCCCGGGCGCAGACTGGACGGCATTGCCTTCGCCGAAATTAAATCACAACAACAGTGCAAACAGTGGCGATGCAATTTATATCTGCCCCGGAAATGTGATTGCAGATTTCGGCACTAACGCTCCGCAGGCAGGTACAACTTGGACTTCTAAAAATAATGTGACGATCACATTCGGACTTCCAAATATCAGCGGAGGAAACCCGGTTACAAATACTGCATTCTGGGATACAATTCGTGAACCGGATTTTGCAAACCAGGTTGTGGCACCATCGTCTGTGGTAGCAGGAAATCCGGGCAGCATCAGTTTTTCGTGGACAGGCGCCACCGATCCGAATGTGGCAGACGGAACAACAGGATATTTCATTCTGCGAAATACATCGAACACATTTACATCGCCGTCCGATGGAACAACTTATACGACAGGAGCTGCATTAGGCTCTGCAACGATAATCGCGCAGATTTTTTCGTCTTCAACAACAACGTACACGGATAATACGGTGATGAATGGCAATGCTTATTATTATCGCGTTTATGCTTTCCGTTATACAACAGATAATCCAAACGGAAATACATATCATCGTTCAAGAGGCCGCGCATATACTTCTTCGTTTGTGGATGTGCAGCAAACAAATCCCTTGCCTGTTCAGCTTACTGCATTTTCAGGGCAACAGGAAAATCAAAATGTGAATTTATTGTGGACAACCTCGAGCGAAACAAACAACGATTATTTTTCCGTCGAACGTTCTGTGGATGGCGCAACATTTATGGAGATCGGAATAATAAGTGGCCACGGCACTTCGACGCAAGAAAACCGGTATGCATTCACGGACTATTTTCCGGCACAGGAAAATAATTATTACCGCCTCAGGCAAATTGATTTCAACGGAATGTTTGAATACAGCGGTCTCGTAGTAATAAATTTCACAGAAGAAACGACGCAACATACTATCAGAACCTGGAACGTTGAAAATGGAATAGGCTATGCGCTTTCAGGATGGCCGGGCGTGGTAGCTATTGAAGTTTTTGATCTCAATGGAAATCTCGTTGCCCCTGTTCGATCAAATGAAAACGGGCAAGGAATAATTTCATTAAGTGAAAATGCAGCAGGGATTTATTTCCTCCGGTTTTCGTGTAAGGATATTCAGGAAATAAAAAAAGTGGCGAGGTGATGCTTGTCACTCAGCATTTAAACTGACATAAGATGCAGGCGAAGTGTAAATTCAGCAACAACCTTTCATTAGCTTATGTGCGCTTTACGTGCATTTCAATTGCAGTTAAGCAAGCCTTTACATGTGTTGAATAATTTTGAGGAGTTGATTATTAATAACAATAGCTATGGAAACGAGGATGAAAAACGAAAAAATCACGAAAGAATTTTTCAAAACAAAAATCAAATTACCGTCCACCACACCTTCTTCAACAATTCAAACGTCAACGTTCGCAGCAACTCTTGAAGAATATAATGCGATCGGACATTCACGGAATTCCCGTAAGGTTAATTATTCCCAGGGAAGCCGCGATTAATTACTGCTCTTCGGTAAGCATGAGTAGTCCATTAACCGGGAAAATAAATTCAGCCGAAAGTCCGGCAATTAATCGCTCGCCGTATTTCAAATAAAAAGGAATAAAATTCTCATAACGTTCCTGCAGCATGCCGGCGGGAAGTATTTTCTCTCTTATTTTCCGGATCTGCGCGATGGAAGTTTCCTGTTTTTGCTTCGACGCTTTCAATAATTTACCTTCCAGATTTTCGATGCCGTTAATTTGCTTTTGCAATTCCGCATCAGCAGCGCCTTTTAATGTCGGATCAGCAGCAATCATTTTATCACGCAGGCTTTCGAAAACAGTCCGGATAGTTGCTTTTTCAGCTTCCATCGAAAGCGAATCGCCGGAAATTTTCTTCACGAAAGTTTTTATTAATTCTTCCACATCGCCGAAAAAATCTTCCGCCTGAAGTCCGAGCTTATTTATTTTTTCTTCCACCTGCTTTTCAAGGATCAATGCAAAATTTCTCGGCTGCAATAAAGGAAACGGAATATTAAACCCTTCAAACATCAATTTATACTCCAGCCAATAAGCAATTTCACCCGGTCCGCCGATGTAAGCGATATTCGGAAGAATGATCTGCTGGTACATCGGGCGCAAAACCACATTCGGGGAAAAGTTTTCCGGATAATTATCCATCTCATTATTCAGCTCTTCTTTTGTAAATGAAATTGCTGAATTCAACACATGAAATTTTCCGTCCTTCTCCTCTATCCGTTCGCGCATATTATCTTTCATATAAAAGACATTAATGCTCCGCGGATTTACCTGGATAGCAAAACCGGCATCCGCTAATTTCCCGCAAACTTCGAGCACGAATTTTTTCGACGTATGCTCAAACACATCTTTTTTCAACACAGGAACAAGGTGCTTTTTCAACCGCGCGTCATCGGGATCGATAATTAAAACTTTACCTCCAAATAATGTATGCACAAATTCCCGTGTAGCCTGCGCAAGTGTTCGTCCGGGAAAATATGCCTTTGAAATAATTGAAAACAATTTATCCGCAGCCTCATTCACGCCCATCACTACTTTTAATTCTGCCAACACCGTTTCAAGCGAGTCTGTTCTCAGCCTGCCCACTGCCCCACCCGCTTCTGTTTTCCAGCTGATCGTTTTACCGTAAAGATTAACGGAGCTTATTTCATCAAAATCATGATCTTCCGTCGCCATCCAATAAACAGGAACAATCGTCTTCCCTGTTTTTTTCGATTGCTCTTCCGCAACACGTATCGTAGTTATAATCTTGAAAATAAAATAAAGCGGGCCGGTAAACAAACAAAGCTGGTGGCCGGTGCAAACTGTCATTGCGCCAGGCATTTCCAGTTTTTTGATCAGTGATTCATCAATGGAAATTCCTGTCTGTATGTATTGCTCACGAATGGCAGCAACCACATCTTTGCGGATGGTTTCATCGTACTTCAGTTGATCGGCAGCAGCGGGATAGCCTTCATCATTCGCAGGAAAAGTATAAAAAGATTCCAGTTTTTTATTCCCGGAAACATAGTCGAGGAATAATTCAGAAAACTGGTGAGTCGCTGAAAAAGGAATGGTGGTGGCAGTAAATTTATTCACGGGTACAAAGGTAGGGATTGCGTGCGAATCAGGTATGCAGTATGAATTAGGAATTCATATGAATAGTTACCAATCCCGCGACAAATTCTTAATTCATACGCCACCTAATTTGTAATTTCACATCCATGACAAAACTTCCTCCCGATCTCAAAGAAAATCCATGGAAAACACACGACTCAAAAATGGTGTATGAATCCCCGTGGATCAGTGTTACCAAACATGATGTGACAAATCCGGGTGGATTGCCGGGCACATATTCCGTGGTGCATTTTAAAAATCTTGCTATCGGAGTGATCGTGCTGGATGCAGAAAATAATACCTGGTTAGTGGGGCAATACCGTTACCCGATTGGTCAGTATTCCTGGGAAATTCCGGAAGGCGGAGGAGATCCGGAAATTGATCCGTTGGATTCTGCGAAAAGAGAATTGCTGGAAGAAACCGGCATCACCGCAAATAAGTGGACAAAGATCCAGGAAATGCACCTGAGCAATTCGGCCAGTGATGAATTTTGCATTTTGTATCTGGCGCAGGATATTTCTATAGGCGCTTCGCATCCTGAACCGGATGAAGAATTGCAATTGGCGAAAATTCCGTTTGAAAAAGTGTATCAGCTGGTGCTGGATGGAAAAATTACGGATAGTTTGACGGTGACAGGAGTTTTGAAAGTGAAGTTGATGATGATGGAAGGTAGATGAATATCCGTATTCGAAAAACGTTAACATGTTGTCATTGATATTTACTGACAAGATTAAAAAAATCGTCATTAACTGTGAAATGCACACTTAAAACAATCATTTTAAAAAGCATTACCTTTATAAACAAACTAAATTTTACAGAAAGATGAAAGGCGTAAGTTATATAACCGATAGCCGCAAACGCTTGAAAGCGGTTCAGATCGATATCAAGACTCTTGAAAAATACGAGGAACAAGTTGAAGACATCTTAGAAGGTATCATTGCAAGTGCAAGAAAAGGTGAACCTTCTTCTTCATTAGAAAATGTAAAAAAACGATTGAAGAAAAAAGGGAAGTTCTAACATGTATAAAGTTATTGTTCTTCGTTCAGCCGAAAAATATCTCGAAAAATTACCGGCCAAAAATTGTCAAGCGGATTTTCCCTGCACTTGAAAATTTATCTGGAAATCCACGTCCTGCAGGAAGTAAAAAATTAGTCGGACAGGATGAAAATTTATGGCGTATTCGAATAGGTGATTATCGTATAGTGTATTTGATCGAAGACAAAATCAAAGTGGTAGAAGTAAGAAAGGCCGGTCACAGGAAAGATATTTACGAATGACCTGAAATTTCCATCGCGGCTTGCAACCAAATCTGAAATCAATAGTCAAGTAAATACAATACACATTTGCCCACAAATGAAGGTAGGCCTTCCCTAAGTGTCTATAATGTACACCGAACCATTGTATATTTCGTTTACAAAGAAAGGGTTGAATCAGTTTTTCCCTAAACACCCGAGCTTACTTCAAGTGCTGAAAAACTTATCGGAAAATAAATCATTGATCAAGTCTCCGAAAGCAAATTAAATAAATCAATATTCAGGTAAACTATTTCCTTCCCGATCTTCTGAGGAACCATAATTTTTAACTTCTCCAGCTGGCCGAGGTATTTTTTCGCGGTGTTCAGACTTTTCAGATTTTCATCCAGCAGCTTTTGCGGACTTGTATAGGGTTGCTCAAAGATCTTCTCCACAATTTCCTTTTTGATCTTAGGTAGTTTTTTATTGACCAGCTCCAGCGTACGTTGAAAAAGACGGTCGATCTCATTGATCTTGCTGATCGTATAAATTGCTGTTTCTTCAACGGCTTTCAGCATATATAAAATCCAATCTTTCCAGTTTTTCCTTACTGTGACTTTATTGAGACAGTCATAATATTCTTCTTTATTATTGAGGATATATGCGCTCAGGAAAAGAATAGGAACATCAAGCAATTCCTTTTGTATCATCAGCAGAATGTTCATGATACGGCCTGTCCTCCCGTTTCCATCGCGGAACGGATGTATCGCTTCAAACTGGTAATGCGCAATAACAAGTTTGATCAGCGGATCATAAGGAAATTTCTTGTCGTCATTCAGGTAATTGATAAGGTTCTGCAGTTTTTGCGCGATCACCTTCTCACCTCTTGGCGGCGTATAAACGATACTTCCGCCAAGAGAATCGCTTCCACGTTTTTTGATCACAGTTTCCGTTTGTGCCGGACGAATACCATCGCGCACCTGCTGAATTTCACGATAAATTTTAATCATGAGCTCGACAGAAAAAGCGGAACTCTTTTTGATAGAAGTATAACCCATCCAAAGCGCCTCGCGATAACGCAAAACTTCTTTGGCATTCCCTTTCATGCCGGCTTCATTTCCCGAAAGCGCTTTATACAATTCATCATCAGTGGTGAAAATATTCTCAATCCCGGTGCTGGCCTTCGCTTCTCTGAGTGCAATTGTATTGACGAGCATAGACTGATTAGGAAGTTTTTTGGCCAGCCCTTTTAGCTCCGCCAGCGCCTTGTTCGCTTTATTCAAAGCCTGCAGAATTTCTACCGTCATCACCTTTTCATCCGGCGGAGGAAGAAGAGGCAATTGATTGTACGGATGAGACAGATCGTAAGGAATTGGATTTGACAGTAAATCTTTCATCTGTCAAATATAATCATTTTTTGACAGTTGAAAGATTTGCTGTCAAATTGAAATTTCAACTTTTCACCTGCAACGCTTCCACTTTCCCACCCTTCTTATACTTCCTGATCGTATAAAAGATCAAAGGCGCACCAATCAACGAAGGCCCGAGCCAGGCCACAACGGGCGGAAGAAAGCTTAAAGCAGTTACCAAAAAAGCAGTCACACTCGCAATATAAGAACCCGACATATTGCCAATGTGCTCATACAGCCATGCTTTTTTATCGATCTCCTTTTTGCGCAGTCGAATCAATTGCCGGATAGATCCCTGCAATCCGAAAATGCCGAATGCACCTGAAATAATGGCAAAAGATTGTTCACCGGTTTGAAAAAGTGTGAAGCTGTAATAACAAAGTCCGGCACAGAAAAGTGCGTTCAGTCCGTCGATCAGGTAATCGGGGAAATTCGACTGAAGTGGTTTTTTCCTGTACAATGTGCGATAGCCTCGTGCAGCTGCCGAAAAGCTGAAGACGGCAATCATCAGCAGGAAAGGGATATTGTGATAGAGCGACATGGTGATGGCGGTGACAGCAACAACGGCCATGCAATAAAAATAAACTTTGCCCCAGAGCCTGTGCGCGCGTCCGCCCTTGAGCGTCAGAAATGCGATCGGCGCAACGACAAGTGAGATCATTCCCGCGGTGATGTGAACGATCAGAAAGTAAAGATGATAAGCTGCCATAGAAATGCGTTTTTTAGTTCGGGCAAATCTATGCTGCGTCTATTCGTTTGTCAATAAAATGGGGCGTTCGGAAAAGTTTTGGGACGAATGGGAAGCATTAGGGACGAAAAGCAAACCGGCCGGGAGAATTGGAGCTGCTATTTAAGCCTTTCCTTCAGCTCTTTTCCAAGATTCCGTGAAACAGGAACGGCCAGCTCAGTGCCTTCGAAATGCAATTTGTAACCTTGCGCATTTCCCGAAACAGTAATAACATTTGATAAATTGACAATGTAAGTCCGGTGGCAACGGTAAAGCGACGAATGTTTTACCTGCTCTTCCATTTTTTTCAGGCTTCCCCGTAATAGCTGCTTTTTCAGCTGACCGTTTTCAAAAAAATAAAACGAGGAATAATTATCCGCGGATTCGATAAAAAGCAATTCGTTTTCACCGGTTTCAATTTTTTCCTTTTCGGTTTCGGATGAAAAAGTCCATGCTTCGGTTTCCGGTTCGGATTTAAGCGGCATTTCTTCTTTGCGATGTTCAATTTCCACATTCATCGACTTCGCCAGCACTTCACTTTCCGCATTCATCTTTCCCTGGCGCAGAATGACGCTGAATGAAACCGGGATAATTGAAACAAGCATCGTAATCAATGCCCATGATGGAATCTGCATCGGCGTGAATGTGCGATTGAACACTACGTTCGTATAGATCATGTTCAGGATCGAAACGAAGAGGATGATGGATGTAACGCCGAGAATTTCTTTTCCTGTCGTCCAGTTTTTTTCATCGCTCCATGTTGGAAAAAGAAAACGAAGGATCAACCCGAAAAAAATACTTGCAACGATCGTGATCAATCCATAACCACCGAGAAAAGCAATGCGAAAACTTGTGTCCGGAATTGTATCCGAATCAAATGGCTGAAAAATGATCAGGAAGAGTCCGATAAAAATGCCAATACAAACCGAAGAGACCATCAGCCGTTTCAGGCTCTGGCTGTGCGGATATGGCTTGCGGAGAAAATTCATAAAGCAGCGAAGTGATTACTTCACAAACACCATTTCATTCAGCAAATATCCTGCACCGGCAAATTTGTCGATGATGAAAAGTGTATAACGAACATCGAGCGCGATATTGCGGCAGATGGAGGGGTCATAATTCACATCGCTCATCGTTCCTTCCCATACGCGGTCGAAATTGGTGCCGATCAGGTTGCCGTTTGCGTCAAGAACAGGGCTTCCGGAATTTCCACCGGTGGTGTGATTGGAAGCGATAAACGTGGTGTGAATTTTACCGTCTTTTTTATCGGCGTATGTTCCGTAATCTTTGTTCACCCAAAGCTCATGCAATTTTGCAGGAACTACATAATCAAATGTTGTTGCGTCTTCTTTCTGCATAACGCCGTCGAGTGTGCAAAACCAATTGTAGTTTAAACCATCGCGCGGCGAATAATCATCGATCTTCCCGTAAGCTACGCGCAACGTTGAATTCGCGTCCGGGTAAAACTTCTGGTCTTTGAATACTTCCATCTGCGCGGCCATGTACAACCGGTTGAGACGGCTTACTTCATCGTTCGCTTTTGTGTATTGAGGTAAAGTCGATGAGTAAAAATAATCGGAGATCTCTTTTGTAAGCACGAAGGCCGGATCTTTTACAAGCTTTTTGTAATCAGAGGCTGTATAATTCCGGAGCAACGCCATTAATCTGGCAGAATCAGTAAAAATGGTTTTTGCAAATACCATGTCAAAATATTTTCCGAAATCCCCTTTGTATTTTGTTTTCACCATCGCAAAAACAGGCGGCTTATCCGAATACGATTTTTTCAACGCGTTATGATTTTTATCAAAAATTTCAATTGTATAATAAGGCTGGCTCATCTGCTGATCGACAGTTGAAAACAAGGCTACAGCTATACGTTTATCCACTGTTACATTATAATTTTTAAAATAACCGGGAATGGCAGCTTTGAGACTTGCGACCTGTCTGGCAATCTCTGCAGCATCCGGATTTGGCTTCTGGCTTAATTCCACCAGCCGCAGATATGGTCTTGCGAAGCCTACAATCTCAACTGAAAAACAACCTTCACTCAGCAGGTCAACAGATTTCTGCCAGGGTTCTAAAGTGGAATATGCGGTCTGCATTTGAGGAAGCAAGGTTCCGTATTTCACTTTTTTTGCCGGATCAGCATCAACACGTTTTTGAAATTCTGCTTCACGTGCCTGTTTTTTCGCGACAACATTATTATCCTTCAAACCTTTTGCTTCGCCCTGCCATTTTTTCCATGCATTCGCCGTTCCGTTTCTTTTCGCGGCATACTGAATTTTCACCACTTCAGTTTTATGCATTTCTTCTTCCATGATTCCGATGCGCTGTGTTCGTAAACCAACTTTCACCGGATCAGAAACATTCGCGATAAGACTTACGCCCCACGAGCTGAGATATTCCGTAGTCTTTCCCGGAAAACCGTACACCATCGTAAAATCATTTTCACCCACACCGTTCGCATTGATCTTGAAAAAATGTTTTGGTGTGTAGGGCACATTGTCCGCAGAATATTCTGCCGGATTATTATTCTTATCCGCGTAAATACGGAATAAAGAAAAATCGCCTGTCTGACGTGGCCACATCCAGTTGTCAGAATCACCGCCAAAATTTCCGATCTGTTGCGGAGGCGCGCCAACCATACGGATGTCTTTGAACGTTTGTGTCATGAACATGTAATATACATTGCCATAATAAAACGCGCGCACCATCGCATCAAGTCCGTTCTTCGTATTTTCCTTTTCGAGTATTTTAGAATTCAGCTCAATAGTTTTTGCGCGTTCCGTTTCGTTCATTGCGTCTGTTACGCCTGCAAGCACTTTAGCGGTAACGTCCTCCATGCTCACAATAAATGTTGAAGTAAGTCCGGGACACGGCAGCTCTTCACTTTGATTCATCGCCCAGAAACCTTTATCGAGATAATTATGCTCCACTGAGCTGTGAGATTGAATGGATCCATAGCCGCAATGGTGATTGGTTAGAATCAACCCTTTTCCGGAGATCAATTCGGCTGTACATCCGCCACCAAATTGCACAACAGCATCTTTCATACTTGATTTATTCACGCTGTAAATATCCTCAGCAGTGAGCTTAAATCCGGTGGCCTGCATATTGGCAATGTTCAGCTGATCTAAAAGGATCGGCAGCCACATGCCTTCGTCGGCGCGGAGAATAGATGATGGAGCAAGAAAGAGTAAGAAAAAAGGGATAAGAAATCTGCGCTTCATAAGATTGTTTTTGGAAGTGTAAATTTAGCAGAAATTCAAAGCGATTGGCGGGAAATATGATGAGCGGGAAATGGGCTATTTTTTATGGAACCGTGGCAGTTTGCCCCACATCCACAAAAGCAGAAAAAGAATGATGATCCCAGTGAGCATACTGTATAATTGAAACTTTCCTCTCCAGCTTTCTGTGGTCGAAAGCATTTTGTCTTTTGTGATTTCTTTCGAATTCGCCCAGGCAAAAAAAGCGTCGGCCATTGGCATTTGCCCGAATAGATATTTCTTCTCTCCGTTACTTGTTGATGCCATTCCGAACGCTTCAATGCTGTTGCGTAAGCTGATGGCAGTTTTCTGATCTCCGTAAATGACCATCGTGCGCAGGCCGACAATAGAAGCTGCGCCGCCGATTCCAAAAATAACAGGGCCGGAATCAATATCGCCTTCTGCCCATTCTTCGTCTTCAAATTCGCGCAGACCGGACAATCCAAAGCGGGTGGTAAGAAATTTGTTTTTGTAAATATTGAATTGCGCGCGTCCGAAAGAAGAATCGATATCAAAAAGAAAATTCAGGATCAATGCCTGTGAATTCCCTCGCGTTCGCTGGATTGTTTTACCAGTGAATGGGTTTGTGGAATGTGGCATTAATCCGCTGGTATCAAGATGCAATTTCACTCCACTGATCCATTTGCTCATATCACTCAGAAATAACGGGGCCCTGATCTTTTCTTCAAAGCTCAAAGAGGCAACAGCAACAGTAGCATCAGACGGCCATGACTTTCCGGAATATGATTCAGGATATGGCGATTGTGTAGTATGAAGCGCGTTGGCAATTGAAGTGCATTGACGGATATACAAAGCGATTTCCGCAGTATCCCGTTGCTGCGGATCTTCAACAGACAATTTTTTTCCGAGCAGGTAATTATTCCAACCCGTATAAAACACTCCGTAAGGAACAGGTAAGGACTGCTGAAAAATACTTTTTCCTTTTTCTGAATTTACTTCGTTGAATGCAAATTGAATTTCATCATGCGCTTCTTTATAAAGCTCTGAATTGTGATCCGCAACGCCTGCAACTTCGCACCAGCTTAACCCATAAAGTGCATTCATAAAAAGAAATCCTTCCGGATAGACTCCCTGCATTTCATCCGCTGCGCCTGCATGAATTTTTCGTTTGAGAAAATGCAGCTGATCTAAAACGTCGGTGTTGATCTCAACGCTTCCGTTCTTCTCAAAATGTGGCTGGTAATACAAACGTGTATTGAGATACACGATGTAAACAAATGATGCAATTAAGAAAAGGCTGAAAAATATCGTGGCTGCTTTTTTCATTGTTCGCCGAAGCTTAATCCCTCTCCCATTTCCGCGTTTTCCTGCCTTTCGTTCGTGTCACTTCAAGGTTATTTTTCTTCGCATAACGAAGCAGTTTTCTCCGCAATCGTTTGGGGTAAAAATGTTTCCTGATAAGTCCGAAATTCGAACGGTGCTTTACAATTCCGAGGTGTGAAAGCACATCCGCGCAGGCAGACGCGCAGCGCATTCCGAGAAAAGCATAATCGTATGGACTTTGGGCAAGTAATTCCTTTTCGAGATTTACCAATGCGCTGTACTGCGAATCGGCGAGCGGGATGCGGATGGAAATATATTTATTGCCGCTCGTGTCGTTTGCCCATGTCGCTGCATCTTCTGTAATATATCCGCCTTCAATTTTGTGATGGCGCGAAATAATATGCCAGCCATATTTCGGAGTGAAGCTGAAAATGGAGGAATCGATCTGCATGGAAACATGGCCGCCGTGAATGCCACCGAAACATTTTTTCTCTGTCGCCTTACAGCCGTGTGCCGGTTTTGAGCCGTAAAGAAAATGTATTGTGAGATATTTTTGCTGTGATGAATCTGTTTGAGCAAAAAGAAAGCTCCCAGTGAAAATAAATGCAAAAAACAGCGGCAGAAAATAAAACGTCTTCATTAAAACTGCATTATTATTTCATCCAGCTTTTGACATGGGAAGCAGATTCCTTACGGCCATTTTCACCGGTGGAAAAAGATTTACTATCCGATTTCCTGAGAATAAACTTCCCGTCTTTAATCTCAAAGCTTTGTGTCGTTATTAGTATTTTCTCCATTTCAAGCTGAACAAATTTCCTGCCTTCCTCGTTATTCTTCATCATCGAAGTGCCTGACATTCCATCTCCTTTGATTGCAAGCGTCCTGGAATCTATTGTTCCCTTTTCCGTGTCAAAAAGGGTTAATATAATTTCTTCTTTTCCTTGTTCACCGGGAAATTCGCCGGGATAAGAAACGAGGAACAGCACACCGATAACTTTCATATTGAAATAAAATTTTCCAACCGCCCCGGCTTTTGTCCCCACAGGAAATTCCATGGAATTCGCAAACCAGGGCAGATTTTTATCCATCGCCAGCGGAATAGTTTTTTTGCTTTTGAAGCTATCGACAGCAATTGTAATCGGAAACTTCAGCAATTGTAATTCAGGCAAAAGCTCCTCCACAGAATTTATTTCCCGGGCAGTAATGACTTTAACTGAATCTGTTTTTTTTATTTCCCGTGCAGAAGGAACAATAACATGTTCATTGTTCCGGGAGCAGGAAAATAATCCTGTAAGAAATAATAAGCCAACAATTGAAATAAGCTTTTCCATCTTATTCTGATTTACAAAACAACTTCACTGACAAAAATGAAATTAAAGCAATACAAGCTGAGAAAACCGTTCCTTCATTCAGGAACCCTATTACAAAGTAAACGTAGAATAATATATTTAGTATGTGCCTAAACAAAAATTAACATTCTTATGCTTTACTTCAAATTACAACATCACCATACAAATCAAACTCCTCCGCTTTATTAATCTTCACATTCGCAAAATCACCTACACGCACATAAGCATCTTTTGCGGAAACCAATACTTCATTATCCACTTCCGGCGAATCAGCTTCTGTTCTGCCGATAAAATAATCGCCTTCTTTTCTGTCAAATAAAACTTTGTATGTATTGCCAACCTTCTGCTGGTTGATCTCAAAAGAAATTCCTTGCTGCATTTCCATCACGGCTTCCGCACGTTGCTGCTTTACTTCTGCAGGAACATCATCCACCAAACCATGCGCAGAAGTATTTTCCTCGTGTGAATATGTGAAAATTCCGAGGCGGTCAAAACGTGTTTTTTCCACCCACTTCAACATATCCTGGTGGTCCTGTTCTGTTTCTCCAGGATAACCTGCGATCAATGTGGTGCGCAACGTAATGCCCGGTACTTTATCGCGGATCTGGTTGACAAGATCAATTGTTTTTTGTTTTGTTGTTCCGCGCTTCATGCTCTTGAGCATATTGTCGGTGATGTGCTGCAGCGGCATATCGAGGTAATTGCAGATGTTCGGAGTTTCGCGCATTACATCCAGCACTTCCATCGGAAACCCGCTCGGAAATGCGTAATGCAGACGAATCCAGTCGATGCCGTTTACATCGGAAAGTTTTTTCAATAATTCTCCGAGATTACGTTTTCCGTAAATATCGAGACCGTAATACGTAGAATCCTGAGCGATGATAATTAATTCTTTGGTTCCGTTCTTTGCGAGCGTTGTAGCTTGCGCAACCAATTCTTCCATCGGTGTGGAAATATGTTTTCCGCGCATTAAAGGAATTGCACAGAAGGAACAAGGGCGATCGCAACCTTCAGAAATTTTCAGGTAAGCAAAATGTTGAGGCGTTGTAAGAATACGTTCGCCCACCAGCTCATGCTTGTAATCAGCTTTAAGTGTTTTCAGCAATCTCGGAAGCTCGCGTGTGCCGAACCATGCGTCAACTTCAGGAATATCGCGTTCAAGCTCGGGACGATAACGTTCGCTCAGGCAGCCTGTGACGTACACTTTATCGACCATGCCGTTTTCTTTCGCATTCACAAATTGTAAAATCGTGTCAATGCTTTCCTGCTTCGCGTTATCGATAAATCCGCAGGTATTAATGATCACGATAGAAGAATCGTCGCTTTTGCTTTCATGCTCGACTTCGTAATTGTTGGCTTTCAGCTGTCCCATCAATACTTCGGAGTCGAAAATATTCTTCGAGCAGCCGAGAGTTACGACGTTGACTTTATTCTTCCTGAGTGTTTTGGTTTTCATTGGCTTTTAATCAATCGGAAAATGACGATAAATTTCTTTTCTGTGCATTACTCTTTCGAGGATAAGAGTATTACCGTGAACCTGGAAATCAGGGCTGTAATTTCCGAACCTTATTTTATAATAATTTTTATATCCGTGCATCTTTTCGGCACCTGGAATATCACGTAAGCTTTTTGCGGCGGGAAAATTTTCGAATGCTTCCTTTTCGATCCTTTTCCTGAAATCAGAAGGCAAGCCAGCCAGATCTTTAAGGAATTTTTTATGGAAAAGAACTTCCACCTATTTCCGTTTCTTCAATTTTGAATAGTCTGCTTTCGCCTCATTGACAGCCAGAAGTTCTTTGGGATTATTCTTTTTCATTACGGCACCAAAAGCAATATTTTCCAATTCATCAATTTCAACTGATTTTGATGAGAACCCAAGCTTGCCAAGCAGTTCAGCCACAAACTTTTCGTCCTTGCGGTTTTTGATATTTACTAATAATGACATGAGGAAGATTTACCGGCAAATTTACGCAAAGAAGCGTGATATTCAGCGCTCTTTCAGGGTTTATTTGGGAATTTTACCCGGAACACTACATGCAAAAAACAATGATTGCGCCTGTAAGAAAGCTTGTGGCAGCCAATAAAGAAATGCAATCCATGATGAGGCTCTTTGCTATTTTATGTGAAGTTTTCATGCAATGCTATTTTGATGATTTTATTAAAAATTCCGGAGGGACCTACTCCTCCGGAATTTCATTAAACTAAACGCAACGCAATAAAAATTTTATGATTTGTTTACCGGAACATTTTCGACGTTGTTATGTCCGTAGCTGAAGCCACCAGTACCATTCCAGCTATTATCAATTGCCATGTGCGCGGAAAACTGCTCTTCGATAGAACCGATTGCCGGCGGAGTGAAAGGCTGGTAATACATGCCCTGGAGCGCCACCACATGAGTTGTTGTTCCGAAACCTGTTGCGCGGATCACGCCTGTTACGTTACGGATGACAATATTTCCGTTTGGTGGCGCGAGCGCTTGTGTAATTTCTACTGTTCCTGAAATGCTGTTCGCTGAAGGAACAACTACGAGTGAAAAATGCATGATCGGAGCGCCGGGAGTGCCAACGTTTCCGACAGTTCCGTTTACGAGATACGCACCTGCTAATGGTGCACTTGCTGCTTTTGAGCTCATTTTGTGTAGTGTTTAATAGTTACCTACTCTTTTTCAGCTTTTCGGTATGTGCTGTGCCAGCTATGGGGGGCTTCAGGAGGGCTATGCAAACAAACACCAGAAAACCAGTTTTTGTAAGATCAGAAGTAACTGTTTTTAAATCGGGTATTTTTACCCGATTCTTTAAAAGAAACCGGCAGTTTTTCGTTTACATCAGCACGAAAAAGCTATCATTGCGGAATTAAACTAAATTCAACCTACCCATGAAAGCAACACCTAAAAGTTTATTCAATCAAACCACAACTGTAAAAGTGTCTCTCGAAGAGGCTGTGGAATCTATCGCGTATTACAAACAGGTAATGATCGATAATCTTGGCCTGACCGATGGTCAGATCCTCAAAGCATTTGCCGTAAAGCATGATGATATTTTCGAATGCCTCGGCATTGCTGACACAGTCGTATCGGAGTATAGTCATTTCCGTATTTACTTCGGCATGACAGTTCCGGCTGGCGTTGGGCTTGGACCGAATGATATGCGATTATTTCTTGTGCCGGTGGTGAAGGATGAAGATGGTAATGATATTGATGTAATTCCAACCTGTCCGCCGAGCACGCAATTCCCGTCAGGTCAGTTTGTATATGATTTTAATACGCCTTGTCCGAATACCTGTGACGGGGATAGTCCTTTGTTCCTCGCTTAATGAAAGATTTCGCCAAATTGGTAATCCTGTTTTCATGCCTGCCTGTTTTCGCGTCAGCAGGTCTTGCTGTCTGTCGGTTTAAAACCCTTGGCAAAGAGCTGAAAATATTTACCGCATTTCTTTTTTTATCTGCCATCGTTCAGCTCATTACCGTGCTGTTGTGGTGGTTCAATAAAAACAATATGCCGGCGCTACATGTCTATGTAGCTGCCGGCTTTATTTGCCTGGCCTGGTTTTACAACACCGTTCTTTCGGGTTTCATTCATCGCCTGATTATTCCGGTGCTCACGGCGCTTTTCCTTTTGTTCACTCTTTTAAACCTGCTATATCTCCAGGATATTTTCACTTTCAATTCCAGCGGGCTGACGGTCGAATCGGTGCTTATCATTATCCTTTCTTTCTCCACCTTTATGCTCACAATGAATGAAAGTGTGAAGGATTCGGATATTCCGGCGATGAAAAGCATCAACTGGATTAATTCCGGTCTTTTCATTTATTATACATCCAGCCTGCTTATCTTTTATTTCGGCGAAAGCATCACGCGTTTTTTTCCTGTAGAGCTTAATCGCTATACATGGGTATTACATTCTTTCTTTTCTGTCATCATGTATTTTTGTTTCTTTATCGGATTATGGAAGAGTCCCAGAAATTAGATTTTCTCTCTACGCTGTTACCGTTATCCGGCATTATTTTTATAATTGTGCTTGGCGTGCTTTTTCTTAACCAGCAATTCAATAAAAACCTGTACCGTCAAAGGCTGGAGCGGGAAAGATTAAAGACGAAGCACCAGCAGGACCTTCTGCGCTCAAGCATACAAGTGCAGGAAGAGGAACGCAAACGAATTGCACGCGACCTTCATGATGAGCTGGGCGCCGCTTTATCCATGTCGCGTATGCACATTGTACAGCTGGAAGAAAAAAACAAATACGGGACTGAGCTGCTTGCACCTTTGCAGAATATCCGTGCAATGACAGAAGCGGCCCTGGCTTCTATGCGCAGGATCAGCCATGAATTAATGCCCCCGCAGCTCGAAACATTCGGATTGCTCAAAACGCTTGAAACGACAGCTGTGCAGATCAATAAGCTGCCTGACCTTCAAATGGAAATTTCGGTTTCGCAAAATTATATCCGCATGCCTTCACAGGTAGAATTGGGAATTTACCGTGTTTGTATGGAGCTTATCAACAATACCATCAAGCACGCTAAAGCCAGTTCGATCCTTATCACCATGCAGCAGCAGAACGGACTTTTTAAAATGGAGTACCGCGATAATGGAATTGGTTTCCGGGACAGTTCTGCCGGGGAAGGCCTGGGACATCGCAGCATTGAAGCGAGGATTGATTCGCTTGGAGGAAAATTCAGCATGGGAAATGCAACGCAAGGTGGTATTTTTGTAATTGCGGAAATTCCCTTGCCGAAATTAATCTGAAATACGCGGCTAAATAAAAATACAGTTGTACATTTCAGTTCCCCTGCTGAATTGAAAAATAAAATAGTAATGGAAGATAAAATCTACATCGGTTTAGTTGAAGATCAATCCCTGTTTCGGGAAGGATTAAAAGCAATTCTTGACAGCTGGCCACAGCTTGAAGTAATCTTTGAATCGGGCGACGGTTTTTCCGTGATACCCAAGCTGCAGCAGGCTGCACGCCGGCCTGACGTAATGCTGGTCGATCTTTCGCTGCCTTCGGATGGTGATAATGAATTCAGCGGCGTACATGTGACCGATGCCGTGATTCGTTTTTTCCCGGAAATAAAGATCATTATTCTTTCCATTCACCAGGACGAAAGTTTTATTGCCCAGCTGATCGAGCATGGCGCGCATGGCTATCTTATCAAAGATTGTGATCCGGCAGAATTGCGCGAGGCCATTTTTTCTGTGCACGAAAAAGGTTCATACATCAATGAACGTACCCTTAAAGCCATTCAGAATAATATCGGTAAAAAGAACAAGCTGGCAGCATCTGGCAACCTGAATGTACAATTCACCCGCAGGGAAAAAGAAATTTTAAATCTCATCTGCCAGCAATTGACTTCGGAAGAAATTGCCGAAAAGCTTTTCATCAGCGTAAAAACGGTGCACGGACATCGTAATAACCTGTTGCAAAAAACTAATTCACGAAACGTTGCCGGGCTTGTCGTGTATGCACTAAAATACGACATGGCTGATCCGCTTACATTCGGGAATCGCGAATAGATATTTCAGGTCCGCCGGTATTTTGATTCTTAAACCAGCCAAAGGAAAGTCCTACTTTATCTTTACGCCAATAATCAGGACATCATCCACCTGCTCCAGCTTTCCCTTCCAATCTTCGAACAATTTTTCGAGAATGTTTTTTTGTTCTTCAAGCGGTTTTTCACTGATTGAGAGCCGACGAAACCTCTTCGATCGTAAGCTTTGCAGTGCTGTCTAAGAAATAAGAAGCGTATTGCCCGATGTGTTGTGTGCTGGTGCAACCTTTCTCCCCGGTTCCTAAATGGATAACAGGTTGTGAGTTTGCAGTAAATGCAAAGAAGAAAAAAATGAAAAAGTGAAAAAGAAAACGCTTCATCAGGTTATCGGCGTAATGGCGATGCGGACTACAAGATAACAGAAGAAAGGGTAATTAAAAAAGAGGAAGGGGCGAATAGTTTGCCGCGTTACATTTTGCTGCTTTAATCCGCTTAAATCGAATCTGCGTAATCCGCGAAATCTGTGGCTTACTATCGCTGATTACGCAGATAAAATAAAAAGGGATTTATGAAAAACGGATACAGTGGCAAGAATAATTAATTCTGCTTAAAAAGCGAATCAACAAATTCTCCTTTATTGAATACCTGCAGATCGTCCAACTTCTCACCTACTCCGATGTATTTCACAGGAATTTTAAACTGATCTGAAATGCCGATCACCACGCCGCCTTTCGCTGTTCCGTCGAGCTTGGTCACTGCAAGCGCAGTTACATCTGTCGCGGCAGTAAATTGTTTGCATTGCTCGATCGCGTTCTGTCCTGTAGAGCCGTCGAGCACGAGCAGCACTTCATGTGGCGCGTCTTTCACCACTTTTTTCATCACCGTTTTGATCTTGGTGAGCTCATTCATCAGGTTTATTTTGTTGTGAAGGCGGCCTGCGGTATCGATGATCACCACGTCAATGTCTTTTGTTATGGCGGAATTCAATGTATCAAAAGCTACGGATGCCGGGTCAGCACCCATTCCCTGCTGCACGATCGGAACCCCGACGCGCTCCGACCAGATCGTTAGCTGATCAACTGCTGCGGCACGGAAAGTATCTGCTGCGCCGAGCATGACATTTTTGCCCGCCTTTTTAAATGCATGCGCCAGCTTGCCGATGGTAGTTGTTTTGCCCACGCCATTAACGCCGACAACCATGATCACATAAGGCTTAACGCCTTCGGGCACCACAAACTCCTGCAGGTCTGTCGTATTGTTTTCTGAAAGAAGTCCGGCAATTTCATCGCGCAGAATCTTGTTCAGTTCATCGGTGCTTACATATTTATCTTTTGCAACGCGGTTCTCAATGCGCTTTATGATCTTCAATGTTGTTTCCACGCCCACATCCGAAGTCACAAGCACCTCTTCGAGATTATCAAGAACTTCCGCGTCAACAGTAGATTTACCTGCTACTGCACGCGCAATGCGGGAGAAGAAATTATCCTTCGTTTTGGAAAGCCCTTTATCAAGGTTTTCTTTTTTTTCCTTACCGAATAAACCGAAAAGTGCCATAATGCAAATTACAATTAACTTCAGAAATTAAACTTCAGATCAAAAGTACATTTTCTGAAAATCCAGCTGTCAAGGCGGACTTCAAAATTTAAACCGGAGTTTACCCTTCGTACATGAGGATTTTAATTTTGAAGTTCAACGCAGAGAGATGAATTTTCAGGAAATGTTCCTAAACAACGAAAGCTCCTTTCAGAGGGAAAGAAGCTTTGTTATCGCGGTGAAGCGAAATTATTTTTTCTCAGCGAAAAAATCTTTGATATGGTCGTTGTGAACAACAGCCTCATCAAAAGAAAAAGAGCCGGTTTTAGATTTAACCAATTTGATTACGCGGGTGAACTGTTTTCCTTCACCTGTTTTGAGCGTAGCAACTACCTTCTTAGCCATGGTATGTTTACTTTAAACGTTATTTAATTTCTTTATGAACGGTCATTTTTCTCAGGACCGAATTGTATTTTTTCAATTCAATACGATCAGGGGAGTTCTTCTTGTTCTTCGTTGTGATATAACGTGAAGTTCCGGCCTTGCCTGAATCTTTGTGTTCTGTACATTCCAGGATCACCTGGATGCGGTTGCCTTTCTTAGCCATTGTTTAAAACTTTAAGGGTGCAAAGATAGAATTTTTTCTTTGTTATAATCTAAAACGGAGGTGAAAATTAACTTAAATGGTTAGATCCGAGGCACTAATACTTTCCGGCCGGACTTAATAAGCGACAAAAGACCAGCATTACCGTCCCTTTTGTCCTCAAAATCCGGCCTTTTACTGCTTAGCGACCCTAATAATTTTAACAAGACCCGGTGTGGTCACACGCACAAAATACACACATCCCCATGATTTTCGAGGTTGAATGTTACCGTCTGGCCTGTGGGCTTCATCGAAGCAACTGTTTTGCCATAAACATCGATAATGCTTACTTCCAACGCAATAACAAAACCATTCCAAGTACCTGCGAAGATAATAAAGCGAAGGCACGAATACTGCTGTATTAAAAAGACTATTTCTGGCCCTGCTCTTTATTCAGGTAGCTCGTTTCGGCCATCATCTTTTCAATATCAGCAGTGGTTTTTGGAATAAATCCTGAAAGATTTTCCGGCTGACCTGTAGTAATAAGGATATCATCTTCAATGCGCACACCGATATTCCACCACTTCGGATCGCAGGGAGAACCTTCGGGAATATAAATTCCCGGCTCTACGGTGATCAGGTTTCCGTTTTCCAGCTTGCCGTATAATCCGGCATCGTGCACATCAAGTCCGAGGTAATGAGAAGTGCCGTGAAAGAAATAAAGCTGGTAATCTTCATCATTCTGAATAATGCCTAATTCTTTCAGACGCTTTTTTATCACACGGACAGCAGCTTTATGTGGCGCACGGAATTCATTGCCCGGAATACATTCTTTGATGCCGGCTTCCTGCGCTTCGAGCACAATATCATAGATCGCTTTTTGCTCGGCCGAGTATTTTCCGTTGGCAGGCAACGTGCGCGTGATGTCGGCCGTGTAACCATGATATTCTGCGCCGGCATCAATGACGATGAGATTGTTTTTCTCCATCGGCTTGCGGTTCGATACATAATGCAGGATGCAGCTGTTTTCACCCGCACCGCAAATGCTCGGATACCCCACCGCTTCTGCCCCACGCTTGCGGAATTCATATTCGAGCGTTGCCTGCACCTGGTATTCGGTCATATCCTGCGTCATCGCTTTCATCATTTCAATATGTGCTTCGCCCGAAATCGTGATCGCTTTTCGCAGTAATACCATTTCCTGCGGCAATTTGACCTGGCGCATCATGGCCATAAATTCCCCGAGGTGCAAAGTGTCGTTATTCGCATTGTTCTTCACGCCGCTTCTGAATTTGCGCACGAGGTCGGCAAGATCATTCGCATTCTCAGGATCATTGGCAACTCCGCCATTCGCGGGAAAGAAGAACACACGCTTGTATTTTTTCCAGTCGATGCGGATCGAACGGAAAGTGCGTCCTGTAACCACAGCATTTACTTTCAGTTTCGTTTTCGCGCCGTCAATGCCCAATCTTCTGCCCGTCCACACTTCCGCTTTCGGGTCGCGGTCCTGCACCACTAATAGCTCATTGGTAAACATCGTATCCACCTCCTGCTTTTCCTTAAACAGCACCAGCATTGAATTCGGTTCGCGCAATCCTGTGAGGTAATAAAGGTTCACATCCTGGTGAAAATCAAAATCCACATCATTAGAGCGGACACAAAGCGGGTTGGAGAAAAAAACCACGACGCTGCTGTCAGGCAAAAGTTTTCTTAATGCTTCCCTGCGTTCCTTATGAAAATCAGCCGGGAGCAAGTCGGTATCGTAATCATAATGATCGGCAGGAATGAAAGAAGTGATAACAAGAAAGAGGACGGAAAGGAAAAAAACGGAGGAAGATTTTATCATGGGATGCGTGAGGCTTTTATCAAAAATACGAAAACGTTGCCTGAGTGAACAGACAACGTTTCCGAAAGTAGATTTACGCGTACGAAAGGCTATTAAACCTGACGGACTATTTCATGAAACCTTTAGCGCGGGCTTTTTTAATAGCGGCCTGGATTCCGATTTTGTTGATCGTGCGCAATGCAGAAGTAGAAACTTTTAATGTGATCCATTTGTCTTCTTCAGCAATGAAAAACTTTTTTGTATGCAGGTTAGGCATGAACGTACGTTTGGTTTTGTGGTTAGAGTGAGAAACCCTGTTACCAACGATTGTACGTTTTCCTGTGATTTGGCAGACTTTAGACATGACTTTTTGTGTTAAAAATTGCCCCGAAGGGACTCCATTTTGGAGGAGTGCAAATGTATAGTTTTTTATGGATTCTGCAAAAAGATGTACGAATTTGGATGTACAATGTACGATTTTAGCTGTGTTTGAAGGATTTTAGGGATTTATTTGGGATGAAAACGGTTAGAATTCAAAGTTTTAGGTGCAGGCAGGAATGTGTGTAAGATGGGAGTTAGTCAAACACGCAAGAAGGAGTTAAAAGGAGGGTCTTAACTTAATTACATTGCTTAAGTGGCTAATTCTCCCAGTATTCGGTGCCGTAAATGTCGATATAGCCGGTATTACTGATCTCGCATAGCCCGTTTTCTTTGAACCCGGAATCAACGGGCTTGTTGTAATTTACAAGGGATTTTTTCTTTGCCGTTAACATCTATGAATCCCCACTTATAGTCGCCATGAGTAACCGCCGCCAGACCCTGCGAGAAATTAAAAGCGTTCTGGTATTTGCACGGAATACTTTCAATGCCTTTTGCATTTACAAATCCGTAGCGGCCATTTGTATCCCCAACAAGGCCAAAACCATTTGTAACATCACCTGCTTCGTAGTAACGGCATGAAACAATTCTCTTTCCCTCCTGCACGGCCGCGAGTCCTTCAAAAAAATCGTATGCGTCCGAATATATAAATGGCGTAAGTTCTTTTCCATTTATATCGAGATAGCCAAACCTGTCGTGGTAATTGGCAATCCATGAATTATTTGAAGTGACTCTCAACGTATTAAAAACACGTTTGTCAATCAGCTGTCCTTTATTGTCGAATAAAATTGAGCTTGCATACCCGTCATTTTCCGAAGCGATATAAAAATTGCCCGCGTCGTTAAGGTTATAACAAAGCGGAGGAATTACGTACTTCCCTTTTTTATCGATCAGACCATAACCTAAACCGCCGTTGATAATAGCCACACCATTTTTGAAATTTAGGCCGCTATCATAATACTCCGGAAAATCCAACACTACTTTTCCCCTTTCATTGATGTATTGCATGCTTTCCTGTGTCAACTTTACAGCCGCAAGACCATCACTGAATGCGCCTGCAGAAACAAACCGGCAAGGAATGACTGTTTTTCCATGACCGTTCTTATAGCCATAAAGTCCTGTCAATGAATCTGCATAAGGCATAAGGCCTTTGTAATATGAGATACCGGGCATTATCCACAAATAAGAAGTGATGGGGTCCATCCATGGAAATTATAATAAACCGCTTCAGAAACAACATTTTGATGAAAATCTCCATTCTTCATGATCCATCCTTCTTGTTCTTTAAATGAACCACGTGCACTGTCGGCCTCCCCGAATAATGTGACGCTGGTGAACTTACAGGAAATAATCATCTTTTTTGTGCTGTCGCAATAGCCCCATGAATAGCCACAATAGAAAGGAATGAGATCAGGCAAACGGGCAAAAAGCGTTTGCTGTATAAACATTATAAAGAGAAAAGAAAGAATGTGTTTCATATTCAATTACAATATCTGCAATTCACCGGGATTGATTTAGTTAAAAAATCAGAACCTGCAGTTAATCTTGCCAAAATTCTGTGCCGTGAATATCAATATATCCATCCCGACTCATTTTGCACAATCCAAACTCATCAAATCCATCAATGGGGTGACCGAGTTTACAGGGCAAAACCAATTCCCCGTTTTCGTTGATAAATCCCCACTTTCCTTCCTTTGTTCCAACCGCTGCATATCCGTTCCGGAAATTAAGTACTCCTGGAAATTGACACGGAAGAATTTCCAATCCTTTATTATTGACAATCCCAAAGAATCGATTGGCTGTACTGTCCCGCACTAAAGCAAATCCGGAAGAAAAGGCACTTCCGCCTCCATATTTTAAAGGAACAATTTCTTCGCCCTGCTCATTTATATAACCCCAATGATTAGTAGAGTCCAGAACACTCACAAGGTGCTCCGAAAACATTCCTGCATAACTATACTTAAGGGGAATAATTTCCTTTCCGAATTCATTTAAGAAACCACGTGTCCGTCAAGCTCGGCCAGCCAATATCCATTTTCCTGGTTCTCCAAACGATCAAAAGAACGCGGATCCATCTGTGATCCCCTCATATCGAACAAAATTAATTTTACTGAATTATAGGTTCCTGATTGTCTGACGATGTAGAAATTACCTTCGTCAGTTATCCGGTAATTGATAGGTTGAAGAATAAAATTTCCTTTTTTATCGATCAGGCCATAACCTGATTTAAGGAAA
>JALYQL010000327.1 GCA_030855855.1 Bacteroidota bacterium
TATCTTCCGCCTCGCCCGGCTCCACCAAAACATACAACAACGTATTAATCTCATCCGCCGCAGTAGGCGCTTCACTATTTGTCATATCGAGCGCACCATCGAGCGCAGCTTTTTCCTCCTTAACATCGAGCGCAGCCGAGATGCCTTTTCCTTTCTCAACATCGAGCGCAGCCGAGATGTCTTTTCCTTTCTCAACATCGAGCGCAGCCGAGATGTCCTGCGGCGTGGTTTTCCAATGATGCAACAACTGCAGCTGACGCATCATTCCCGATTCCCACTCATCTTCATCTTTCGTAAAACGCTTCTTCGGAAAATCCGGCTGAATAATTTCTGTTTGCTCTTCAACTTCTTTCGACTCTATATCTTGCTTTATGTCGGCAGTAGCCGGGACATTTGCTTTTTCAATTTCTGTTTTCCTATTTTGCTCTTTTTCTTCTTCTTCGACTGCCGCTGCCGCTTTTTTTCCTGCCGCTTCGATCTCAAGGAAATTAGCATCCTTTTTAATAATCAACTCATACAGCACCTTCCTGTTCGTAGCATAAGCAGCCGAAACTTTCAGCTGGTTATTATACAAAAAGCTGTTTTCGTTATGAAGACTTTTGATGTAAAGCAAATGTGCCGTCTGGAAATACGGAAAAGTCTGCGTGAGCGTATCTAATTGCGCGCTTGCTTCCTTCCCGAGTGAAGAAGGCGTTTTAATCCAGCCGATCAGTTGTTGCGTATTCATTTACCAGGCGTTAACAGATCGGTTCATAATATCCTGCACAAGCTGGTCAGAAATTTCTTTCAGCAATTGATCTTCCACTGCGGATAAATTTTGTGAGCTTGGAAAGTCGGCGAAACGTGTGAAAGAACTTTCGAAATCAATCTTAGGATCCACAGCATCGGTATATTTTACGCTTACCGTTACTGTTAATCTGTTGAGCGATGCCTGGTTTGTACCGCCGCCCTGGATAGAAACCGGCGCGACAGAATAGCCAACCACAGTGCCTTCATAATTCAGATCACCGTTGCGCGGAACCATGATCAATCGCGTTTGCCGCTGGATCGCATCACGCAACGTTTCGGAAAATGACTGGGGAAAAGTTGCTTTTGCAAGTGGTGCAGAATTCGTGAAGGTCAGCACAGAAACAGTAACAGTATCTGCGAAAGGCCGCCCGCCGGAGAGACTGTAGATCTTACAGCCGCCGCCATACAGCAACGGAAAAGCGATCGCGAGAAGGAAAAGGATTCTCAAATGCTTCATCCCTGAATATTGTATTCGTTGATCTTTCTGTATAAAGTGCGTTCTGAAATGCCTAATTCTTTCGCTGCATTCTTGCGTTTGCCGCGATGTTTTTCAAGCGCCCTCGTAATCAATTCAATCTCTTTGTCCTGCAACGATAAGGAATCTTCCACAAATTCTTCCATTTTAATATCGAGTGGAGGCGCGGTATTCTGATCATTCCACATTGCATTATGGATCACCATTGAATCGCCATTTGCTGAAACGGGCTGCGCGTTCACTTCTGAAAAATGCTTTTGAATAACCGGCGCGTTCTGAGAAAGAAGTTCAGGAGTAATACGTCCGCCGTTCTGGATCAATTGCATTGTCAACGTTTTGAGATCGTTTAATTCCTGGCGCATCTGCTGTAACAGCTGGTAAAGAAATTCTTTTTCACGCGGATCATTCCCTGCATCACCACGCGCAAGCACAGGCATGTTCGAAGCAGCAGATTTATAATCCGGCAGATATTTGTTCAAAGTCGTAACATCAATTTCACGGCTCTTTTCAATAATTGATAATTGCTCCGTCACATTTTTCAGTTGACGGATATTGCCATGCCAGTAATAGCTCGTAAGCATTTGCTCCGCATCAGGAGTAAGGCGGATCACCGGCATTCTGTATTTCGCAGCAAAATCAGCAGCAAATTTCCGGAAGAGCAAATGAATATCCTGTCGACGCTCACGCAAAGCAGGAAGAATGATCGGAACAGTATTCAAGCGGTAATAAAGATCCTCCCGGAATTTTCCACGACTGATCGCCTCCATCACATTCACATTTGTAGCCGCAACAACACGCACATTCGTTTTCTGCACCTTCGAAGAGCCGACACGAATAAATTCGCCCGATTCGAGAACGCGCAGCAATCTTGCCTGAGTAGCAATCGGCATTTCCGCCACTTCATCAAGGAAAATTGTTCCGCCATCCGCCACTTCAAAATATCCTTTACGCGCTTCATTCGCGCCCGTGAAGGAACCTTTCTCATGCCCGAATAATTCCGAATCAATCGTCCCTTCCGGAATCGCGCCGCAGTTTACTGCAATATACGGCCCATGCTTCCGCGCACTCAGATGATGAATGATCTGCGGAAAAACTTCTTTACCTGTCCCGCTTTCTCCTGTGATGAGAACAGAGAGATCGGTTGGCGCAACTTGTACAGCAATGTCGATTGCGCGATCAAGCTGCGGCGTTGTGCCGATGATATTGAAGCGGAGTTTTATTTCTTGTAAGGTCATTATATATAGTCGTAATATCGCGTCAATTATTTCATCTTCACTATGGAAACAACTTTTTCAATTCTCTTATTCGTTGGTATCTTCAAAAGCAAGCAATATAAAAATCGTATTTCTTCTAACGCCTGAAGCCGTTCTGCCGGCGTTTTGGTTAGCCAGAATTCCAAATAGCTTTTCTTATCTGCAAGTGTTGTTTTACGAATTTGTGTCATTTTGATTTCTTCTTCGTTGATTTTTTCTTCTTATCTCCGAAAATATATTCAACAACTTCACCAAATGCTCTTTCCGCAATTTCTTGCTGAAGATAATAGCGTCTTTCTTTTTCTTTTACCCATGCAGGCATGAGCTTCAGAGTTTCTTCAACATCAATGGGAGGATAGTTGCGTGGTTGTTTCATTGAAAATATTTTTTAAAAAGTTCTTGCCAGTGTTATGCCTATGGTGGTGAAGAATGTTTAATTTCCTGCAAGGTGATGGATGCATTTGAAGAATTATACTTGTTCAAATTTCCGTTTAAGCAAACTGTAATCAAATCCATTTTTCCCAGGTAATGCTATTTCAGTTAGCAGAATAAATGAATCCGTTGAATCAAAATTATATGAAAAGTCTTTAAACCCATAAGAGAAAAAATTAGGAAAAGTGTTTTTGTACGAGTAAGAAATTTTACCCGAAGAAAGTTGCTGCTCGTTTAGTTGTATTGTACCTCTCCATTCATCATGCACATTATACTTTTTATGGCCATCATAATTGGGCGCGTCTTGCAAAGTCTCTAAAATTATACTAAGTTCGTTTTCATCTACATATGAAATTGTCGCTATGCCCGTGAAAATAAATTTTTTCTCGTCATTTTTATTTCTACAATATTCAAACCATCTTCCTGTCATTGGTTGTAATGCTTTATAAAGTCGGAGTGCCCTTAAAAAACGCTCTGTGACAATCAAAAGAATTGATGAATAAATCCCGATAGTTATATTGTTTAATAATTCACTTATACCAGTAGAAAAAGCATAGCCAAATAAAATTTTAAAAAATGTAAACGCTATGGTAG
>JALYQL010000373.1 GCA_030855855.1 Bacteroidota bacterium
GTTATTAACAACGCAGGAAAAAACGCACATAAAAGCCGCTTTTTGCATTTTTTGTATTGGAAACAGCTGAAGGAAAATGAAAAAAAAGGGATTTTTATATTGGTAAAATACCGATTTAGTGGTGTAAGATGCTGGCATCTTACACCACTAAAAAAGAAATGCAGGGAAGAAAATTGGCCGAAAAATATTCTTTTTACCAATGAAATCAGACTCCTCATCGTGTCAGATGCAAGCATCTTACATCACTGTTACCCGTCTGCCCAATGAAATCAGACTCCTCTTCGTGTCAGATGCAAGCATCCGACATCACTGTTGCTCGTCTGCCCAATGAAAAAAGAAATGTAAGGAAGAAAAAAAGTAAGCACCACGCAGTATCGCCTGACACTAATGTTAATCTTAAAGATGCTTTTCAGCACGATAAGATGAACGCACAAGAGGGCCGCTTTCAACATAACGAAACCCTTTTTCCATTGCGGATTCCTTATAAGAAGCGAATTTAGAAGGGTGAACAAATTCCAAAACAGGAAGATGTTTCTTCGTAGGCTGCAGGTACTGCCCTAATGTAAGTATCTCCACTCCTGCTTTACGAAGGTCATCCATTGTCTCCAGCACTTCTTCTTCGCGCTCACCCAATCCCAGCATCACACCTGATTTGGTTTTGCAGCCACCTTCGTGCAGCATGCGTAATACTTCAAGACTGCGATCGTATTTCGCCTGTATACGCACCTGTTTTGTGAGTCGTCGGACGGTTTCCATATTATGAGAAACGATCTCCGGCATCACATCAATAATACGCTGAATATTTTCACGCACACCCTGAAAATCGGGAATAAGGGTTTCGATAGTAGTGCCGGGACTTACTCTGCGAATGGCATTGATGGTTTCCTGCCAGATGACGGAACCTCCGTCTTTCAGCTCATCGCGATCGACTGATGTGATGACGCAATGCTTTACGCCCATCAGGCGAACGGATTCAGCTACATTTTCCGGTTCGCTTTTATCTACTGCCAGCGGGCGGCCTGTAGCTACTGCGCAAAAACCACAAGAGCGTGTACAGATATTTCCGAGGATCATAAACGTAGCTGTGCCGGCGCCCCAGCATTCGCCCATGTTCGGACAATTACCGCTTTCACAGATTGTATGAAGCTTATACTTATCTACAAGGCTACGCACATGCAGGTAATTTTCGCCTGTAGGCAATTTCACACGCAGCCAGTCAGGTTTTTTCACCCGCTGCACTGTCGCCACACCGTCATTCATTTCAGGAATCATTTAAAAGGAAATATCAGAACCATTTTCCACCATAGGTGAAGCTGATGTAAAGTGCCAGCAGGTAATGGTGGTTAAGCTCATTTGCCATCAGCGGAATCGCCTTAGGATATAAGTCGAGGGTTATGCCTGTTTCAATTGCTTTCACATCATTATCGAGCGTTCCGTATTCGAAATTGAGCCCGAACTTTAAATATCCGCCGGGATAAATTTTTGTCTCTCCCACACCTCTCATAAATGGAGCGCGGCCATAGATATTGTCGACAAAATGTTTTTCCGGATCGTAACGTTGAGTAATGACATGCCTGTCGCCTAAAATCGTGGTTGGTTCGAGAATATCAAGATAAACCGGTTTTGCCAATCCCAGGGAAACACCAATAAACGTCACGTATCGTATCTCAATTCCATTATGCGCCGGTTTGGAATAAATCACATTCTGGTAACCGAATCCGGGACGAAGGATAAAAAGGCTGTTTAGCTTTCCGTAAAAATATCCTTTGGGACGATCAAAATACGGATTGACGATCTTGACTTCTTTCGGATGACGATACGTCACCATCTCAATCTCAAAAACACGCTTACGCGCATTTGTAACATGCCAGCCGCGACGATAACCAAGTCCGAATCCATTGGTGGTAACGATAAGACCGACGTTTGCTTCGTTCCTGTAAAGCAATTTCGTTTCGTCATAAACATTCGAATTCACGTTCACGGTTTCTGTCTCAACCTGTGCGTGAAGAACATTCAATAACAATAAACCAATGAGTGTCGGCAGTATAAAGCGCATGTTTTCGCCAAATTTGGTGCGTACTCCAAAGTTAAGAAGAAAACACTCACTTTTATACTATGAAAATATCCAGTATTATTTACCTCGGTGGATTACGCACAGAAGCGCGGCACCTGAAATCAGGGAAAATTATCCTCACCGATGCCCCACCGGACAATAACGGAAAAGGAGAAGCGTTTTCCCCGACCGACCTCATGGCTGCTTCGTTAGGCTCCTGCATGCTTACAGTGATGGGAATCGTTGCTGAACGTCACCAGCTGGACATTTCGGGAACAACAGTGGAGATCACGAAAATCATGGATGCAAATCCGAGGCGCGTGGTTGAAATTGTGGTGGATATGAGTTTCCCGAAAAGGGACTTTACAGAAAAAGATAAACAGCTGTTAGAGCAGACCGCCCTCGCCTGCCCCGTAGCCAAAAGTCTGCATCCTGATCTGAAACAGACGGTGCATTTTCATTGGTAAAAAGGGGGAAATAAGACATTGGGGAAAATGGAAATTAAGAAAGTGGGATATCAGGTAAGAAAAGAGTTTACCAGTAAAACCCTGATTTCTTATTTTCCTAATTTCTTAATTTCCATTTCATACCTCCAATAAAAAAGGCCAACCTGTTAGGATTGACCTTGTTTATACTGAAATGCTGTTTTTTCAGAAAGAATGGGTTTTGATGTGCGACGGAGCGCTGCTTTTATAGGCATCGCATTTCTCCTTTGATTTGCAGGATGCGAAAAACAGGCCGGAGAATGTGACGAGCGCGAAGGCTAAAATTACTTTTTTCATTTTTTGAGTTTTCTATTTGATTGATAGGGGTAGATACAAATACCGTGCAAAAATAGAATTTAGCCGCAAACCAGCCCAATTTATGGTCGTGTTTTTTATTAACATTCTTAAAATCTTACATTTGCAATCCTAACCCCCATATCGGAAGTTATTTTTTAGTGTATTTAGCCTTAAAACATTTTAAATAAATGAGCAGCACCACCGCCACCACATCCCCGCAGATCGGCGAAGGATGGAAAGAAGCCTTATTAGAGGAATTTCATAAACCGTATTTCCAGGATCTGAAAAACTTTCTTACAGAGGAGAAACAGCACTTTCCGGTATATCCTCCGGGTCCATTGATATTTAATGCTTTTAACAATACCCCTTTTGAAGAGGTAAAAGTTGTTGTGCTCGGGCAGGATCCTTACCACGGTCCGGGGCAGGCAAACGGACTTTGTTTTTCGGTTTCCGCAGGTATTAAACATCCGCCCTCCCTTGTAAATATTTTCAAGGAAATGCAAAAAGATCTCAATGTACCTTATCCGAAATCGGGAGATTTAACGGGTTGGGCTAAACAAGGTGTGCTTTTGCTGAATACAACGCTTACTGTCCGCCAGCACACACCCGCATCGCACCAGGGAAAAGGATGGGAAGAATTTACCGACGCGGTGATCCGTATTCTCTCTGAAAAACGAGAAGGAATCGTATTTATTCTTTGGGGCCGTCACGCGCAAAACAAAAAGCCGCTGATTGATATGAGCAAACATTTTATTCTTGAAGCTGCTCATCCTTCTCCTTATTCTGCCAATGGATTTTTCGGCTGCCGTCACTTCTCAAAAGCAAATTATATGCTTATGCAAAGTGGACAGACTGCTGTGAACTGGATTGCCTTATAGGGAACGAATTACGAATCTTGCGAAAATGCGAAAGGGTACACTGATAGTTGTACCCTTTCGCATTTTCGCATTCGTATATTCGTGCGATTTGTAATTCGTTCCCTACTCCTGTCCTCGTTCCATCCATTTTTCTTCGGCTACCTGCTCTATAGAGATCATCTTTGCAAGCAGCGAAGGAAGCGTTTCTGCTACATGAAGCAGCTCCCTGTTGGAGGGTTTTAGAAATCCTTCCTCCACCATTCTGTTCAGCTGGAGCAGGAAATGATTATAGTAGCCATTCACATTCAGGATTCCGATCGGTTTTTTATGAAGGCCGAGCTGTTTCCAGGTAAGCATTTCTAAAATTTCATCCATCGTTCCGAAACCGCCGGGTAGCGCGATAATGGCGTCGCATAATTTTTCCATCATCGCTTTCCGCTCGTGCATGGATTTGACAAGATGAATTTGCGTAATTCCTTTATGACCGATTTCTTTTTCGTCGAGAAAATCAGGAATGACTCCGATCACTTCACCGCCATTCTTCAAAACCGAATCTGCGAGAATTCCCATCAGGCCAATGCTGCCGCCACCGTAGATGAGCTTTATCTTTTCTTTAGCAAGCAGCTCACCCAGGCGTTTTGCAGCGAGTGTAAATGCAGGCTGGTAACCCTCGCTCGCGCCACAATAAACCAGTAATGATTTAATCTCGTTCATCAGAAATCGAGTTTGTAATAAAATAAAGGTAAGAAGCCTAATTGGTATTGCTCTACCACCGGATCCCTTTCTGGATGAATAGGATTCGGGGAATATGTAAGGCCGAGGATATTTTTTCGGTTTAGCACATTCACCAAATCAAGACCGATCTCGTGTGTCAGGTTTTTTGTGTTAAGCTTCCAGACAATACGCGCGTCGAGACGCATATAGGCAGAGCTGAACGTTTTTGTATTGCGCAATGAATCAATCACAACCTGGTCGTTTTCCACACGTGATGCCGCTGTATCAACCGGGGTATAATAACGCCGTCCGGCCATGGTCAATTTGATTCCTGCTTCGAGTGTCTGTTTTTCTGTCAGCTTAAATTCCCTTGCGCCAAGCATGTTCACTGAATAGTGTGTATTAAAATCCGAGTTCCGGAGAATACCATCGCTGCCTTTGTACTTCGCATCAAATAAAGATGCAGTGACCATAAAGAAAAATTTCTTGCTGAAATATTTTTCAATCGTGATCTCAACACCCATATTGTAACCTGTTCCTTCATTAACAAGCGTATCCGGAAAGAAACGACTGAACCCGCTGCCTTGATTTAATACAGAAAAAGAAGAAGATTTTTTCTCGACAGGAACATTGTAGAGATATTGATAATATGTTTCCACTTTAATATGTAAGTTTTTTCCCACAAGAAGATCATAACCCAGGATGCTATGAAGACTACGAACGAAATCTACACTTTTATTATGCAAAACATACGGCGCGCTGTCAGCGGGAAGGTGCGTGTAGTAAACATAAGCAGGCAACGTCTGGCTGTGCAAGCCTACCCCGATATTCATGGATTGCTTTTCTGTCAGGCCCCATCTCGCTCCGACACGAGGCTCAACAGAAAAACTATTACTCTGTGAAAAATACTGTGAATGGACGCCATAATTGATCGTAATTCTATCTGTAGGCTTATATTTTACCTGGAAATACGGTTGAATCAATACCGAAGTCCCGTGATAATCCTGGCGATTGTAAAAACGGTTGGTAATCTGCGAATGAATGCTATCAACCAGGTCATTGATAAGAAGATCATTTGTCATTCCAACCTTAAAAGAATTCTTTGTATTGATTTTATGCGTGACTGAAAAATTAGCTGAAATTTTTGTTTCAGTATTTCGGTAACCCATTTTAGCTGTAATGGAATCAAGCGTAAATGAAGTATCTCTCCAGACTAAATTATGTTTTGAAATGGAGTACCGCGAGCTACCGGCGACGACCACACGGAAAAAAGTCTTTTCATTCACAGGCTTTGTGTACACGATTCCACCTACACCCATTCCTGTTTTAAAATACTGATCACGGTTATCAATTCCGTATAGTTCGTCAGAATATTCCTCGTATTCGCTGACAAGAATTTCGATCCGGCTTAATCCGCCAACACCAAAGACAGAAATATTTCCCCCGCTTTTCATTGGGAAATTCAGCTTAAAAGCGCCATCCTGGTAATTTGGAACAGCGCCGGTGCCGATCGGAATGCTGAGGGCGTCAAATAATTTAAGTGTTGAATAACGATACGAAACAAGAAATGAAGAGCCTTTTGTTTTGTTCAGCGGGCCTTCTGCACAAAGTTCCGTTCCGAGAAACCCGAACTGGCCGGTGAATTCAAACTTCTGATTATTTCCATTTCGCATCCGGAGATCAAACGCGGCTGCAATTCCGTTTCCGTATTCTGCAGGAAAAGCGCCGGTAAAAAAATCGGAATTGGAAAGCACTTTATTATTCAAAATGCTTACCGGTCCGCCCGTCGTTCCTTCAATTGCAAAATGATTCGGGTTCGGAATATCCACACCTTCCAGCCGCCATAACACACCGCTCGGAGAATTCCCCCTTACAACAATATCATTGCGTGAATCATCTGCTCCCTGCACGCCTGCATAATTCGAAGCCATACGCGCAGGATCACCACGGCTGCCGGCATAACGATTGGTTTCTTCTACCGAAAATTGTCGCCCGCTCCCGGTTCCAAAATCATTTACCGTTCCTTCTTTATTAGTGCCTTCGATCACCACTTCATCCGATTGCATAACGGATTGTTCCATTTCAATCGTGATAATATTTTCCTTACCTGAATTCACAATAATATTCGGAATGGAAACAGGAAGATAACCGAGGTATTGCACACGAAGCGTATAGCGGCCCACTGCGACATTTTCCATCTTATAGTTTCCGTCAAGGTCGGCAGCAGCGCCCGTGATCATGGCGGAATCAATATAAAGCGTTACAACGCCCGGCAAAGGTGTTTTGGTTTCCTTATCCACAATTTTCCCACGGACAGTTTGTGTGTTCTGGGCGAATAAAGCGGATGAAAGCAAGACAAGCGCGAAAACGAAGAAGGGGTTTCTCATTTTTTGACATTGATTACCTCAAATATGGGGAAAAAATGTACGATGTACGAGTTACGATGTACGATTTATTAGAGGGCTAAATCGTAATGCTTACATCCTGTAAACGAAATCTTAATCGGAGCTGAAGACTAAAACTTAAAATTCTTCACCGTCTCCACAAAGAATTTTACTTTATCGACTTCCGTGTCGGGATAAAGTCCGTGACCGAGATTGGCGATGTGGCGGTCAGGGCCGAATGCGCGAAGCATTTTTTCAGTTTCGTTTTTGATCGTTTCGAAATCGGCGTACAATAAGCACGGATCCATATTTCCCTGCAGTGTTTTTTCGCTACCGATCAATGCTCTCGATTCGGCAATGTCCATTGTCCAATCGAGACCAATGGTATTACATTTTATATCTTTAAAATCCCTGCGCACAAAATGCGCGTCTTTTGCAAATACTGTTACCGGAACAAGCGGAGAAATTTCGTCGCAGATGCGTGAAATATATCTCAACGCGAATTCACGGTATTGATCAGGGGAAAGCACTCCTGCCCACGAATCGAAAAGCTGGATCATATCGGCGCCATAAGCTACCTGGGCTTTTAAATATGAAATAGTGCTCAATGTAATTTTCTCGAGCAGCTTATGTGAAAGCGCGGGTTCAGCATAAAGAAATTTCTTCGCCTTCGAAAATGTTTTTGATCCGCTTCCTTCGATCATGTAAGAAAAGATCGTCCACGGTGCGCCCGCGAAACCGATTAAAGGAACACGGTTTTTCAGGGCGAGCTTTGACAATACAATCGCATCGCACACATAAGAAAGGTCTGTGGCTCCATCCACGATCTTCAGCTTTTCAATATCCGCGTACGATTTGATCGTGTTTTCAAACCACGGACCTTTTGCTTCGATCATTTTATACGGCAAGCCCATTGCTTCCGGAATAACAAGAATATCTGAAAAGATGATCGCTGCGTCGACACCGAGAATATCGACAGGCTGCACCGTTACCTCAGCTGCAAATTCAGGTGTTTTAACCAGCTGAATAAATCCACCCATTTTTGCTCTTACCTCACGGTATTCCGGCAATATTCTTCCGGCCTGGCGCATCAGCCATACAGGAGTGCGTTCTGTTTTTTCCCCGCGGGCAGCTTTTAAAATAAGATCGTTTTGTAGCATGGCACAAAAGTAGTGAGTAGCTGGTTGCCAGTGTCAGGAAAAAGTCAGATTAAATCAATTTTTATACCTTGTTATCAAACGCCGGAATTCCCGGAAATGAGAATTTCCCTGTCGACAGCATATAAAAAAACGACTGTGTTTTTTCGTAACAGTGCAGCCATGAATGGGAAAAATACAATGTGTAAATCCTTTTCCCTGCTATCTTTGTAAAAAATAATTTGTGAGCCAGGAAACCCATTCTTTTGATATTGTAGTTGTCGGTGGCGGCTGTGTAGGACTTGCCGCGGCATGGAAATTAAATATCCGTCATCCGCATCTGAAGATCGCGGTGCTGGAAAAAGAAGACAAACTTTCTCCTCACCAGACGGGACATAATTCCGGTGTTATTCATTCCGGAATTTATTACAAGCCGGGTTCTGAAAAAGCGCGGAATTGTGTGGAAGGCCGTCGTGAAATTGTCGCGTTTGCAAAAGAGCATAAGATCGCGCATGATATCTGCGGCAAATTAATTGTGGCCACGCACGAATCGGAACTGGCGCACATGAATAAGGTTTTCGCCAATGGAAAAGCGAATGGTGTAGAAGATATCGAGCTGATTACTGCTGCGCAGATCAAAGAAATTGAACCGTTCGTGGAAGGTATTGGCGGCATTCGTGTAGGCTGCACCGGCATCATTGATTTTCCCGGCGTGACGAATAAGATCGGCGAATTGCTTGAGCTACAATTTCCGGGAAGCAGAATATTTCTTTCCACCAAAGCGGAAGATTTCATTCATAAAGGTGAAACCACCGACATCATCACCAACCGCGGAATTTTCACAACGAAATATATTGTCACCTGCGCAGGTTTGCAAAGCGACCGCATCGCGAAAAAAGAAGGCGCTGATGTTGACGC
>JALYQL010000025.1 GCA_030855855.1 Bacteroidota bacterium
CACCCAAAGCGCATGCCCGGCAAAAAGAATAAAAAGCATTCCGATAGAAATATCTTTTGCTTTTTCTCACGGATTATTTTTATGAGTTGTGGCAGCAATGAAGTTGCAGTGAGAATTCCCGCAGTAATTCCAATGTAAACAGGATTGATATCGACGAATATGCTCATAGCTGCTTAGTAGAGAAAGCGTGCCATTCGTTATGGACGGCAGTATGTGAAAACACATCCTTATACCTGCGAAACCCTTTTTGATTGCCCGATTTACAAAATAAAAACGCCCCAGGTTACGCGTATGAAATCAAAAGAGATTGTAGATTTTAACAAACAATGCCAGATCTAAAATCTAAAATCAGCCGATCTGAAATTTCAATCAGAAATCCCGGATAAGGGCATTTTATTTGTCAATTTTTTTGCACCTTCGTATAACGCAGGGATATCAAAAATTCTCCCTATTGCCGGCCAGCGAAGACCCTCGCCCATATGCTGCCGGCTTTCTCCTGCCTGTTGTTGTTTACTAAGTGTAAAACATTTTTGGTGAGAGTCGTTTATTTCTTTTTGATCTTTTGTCTTGGGACAACTGTGCGTCTTTGTGCGATCGGTGCAATTCCGGCAATGCATCATTTTACTATTTCCGAAGGTTTGCCTTCGCTGGAAGTATATTGCGTTTTCCAGGACAGCCGCGGAAAAATATGGATCGGCACAGACGTTGGTGTAAGCTGCTATGACGGCGTGTCTTTTGTAAATTATACCAAGCGCGACAATCTTCCCGACCATACAATTTTCGGCATCGATGAAGATCATTCCGGGCGCATATGGTTCAGAAGCTACAACGGTCTGCTTAGCTGGTTTGATGGCGAAAAAATAGTGCAGCCGGCAGTGAACAGGATTCTTTCACAAAAATTAAAAGGCCGCATTGTTATGTCGCAGGATCTCGACGATCATGATACAATCTGGATTGGATTAAAAAATGAAGCGGGGTGGCTGAAAATTCCGCCGGGATTCACACAAGTGGTCGAAGATGGGCGCGTGTTCAATTTTCTGACAGTAAAAGAAATACGCAAAGGACATCTTGTCGCTGCAGCCCCTCGGGGTAATTACGGATTTTTATTCCAGTCGCTCGAATCAGCAGTGTATAAAATAAAAGAATTCAATGGGAATAACTGGCCATATGCAGCCGCGCGCATTTCCGACAAAAGATATATCCTTCAATTCAGCTATACACGCTACAGCATTTCATCAGGTAAAATAACAGTAAATGTTGACTCAACTTCCGGGCGTGTTTCATTTATTTATCCGGAGAAAGATGGCAGCTATTGGCTATGTGGTTCGCAGCCCGGTGGCGCCCGGTTGATGCGCCCCGGAATTGAAAAAGATGAGCTGATACAACATTATCTCAGCAATTATGATGTAACAGGTTGCCTGCGCGATCATGAAGGCGGACTTTGGTTCAGCACGCTTGAGAATGGACTTTTCTACATGCCATTCCCGGAGATGCGGGATGTTTATGCGCTTCCGTTGACTACAAGCGATCATGTCACCGCGGTCACCAGCTGGCCCGCAGGTGGTGTGCTGGCGGGAACATTACGCGGAAAATTTTTCGTTGCCGGTGACGGTGTCTGCAGCCCGTTGGATGAAGTGATTAACCCTGAAGGAAAAGCCATCAATTGTCTGAGCACTATCGGAAATTATGTGTTGATCGGAGGCACCGGATGGGGTGGAACCTATGATCAAAGCACAAAACATTTTATTCCGCTTCATGAACAAAATATGGTGACATTAAAATGCATCCTCGCTTATGATCAGCAAAAGTGGTGTGCAGCATCCATCGCTTCCCTGGTATGGATAAATTGTAAGACAGGAAAAACCGATACGCTGCTCAGGCAACTTCCCGAACGCATCAGCAGCATTGCACGCACACGCGGCGACACATTATGGCTTGGTGGATTCAGCCGGTTGTGGATGTTAATTCCCGGACACGCGCCTGTCGACTGGAGCGCGCGTTATCCTGTTCTTTCGCAACCCGATAATCTTATCGGCGATACGGTAAGCGGAAAGCTGTGGATACTCTCGCGCAGCAGCGGTGTGTTTTTGCTTTCCGGTTCAGGTGTTTCAGAAATTCATACCCAGCAACCCGCGCTGCCTGTAATCTGCCGCGAAATGTGGTTTGTGAATCACTCTTTATGGCTTGGAACAAACAAAGGTGTATGGCAATTAAGAACATTAGCCGGACGAAAAACAACGCTTCAGAATTTTGATCGCAGCAATGGTTTGCCGGCAAATGATATTAATCACATTTTTGTTTCCGGAAATCGTGTCTGGTCTTCGGGAGAAAATATGTTATTCAGCTTTCTGCCCGGCGATTATCCGGATAATAAAATACCACCGCAGGTCTGTTTCAGAAAAGTTTTCTGCAACAATGTAATTCAGCAGCAATATGCCGAAGCTGCCGGGTTTTGTTTTGATGAAAATACTTTTCATTTCAGGTTAGCCGGACAAACTTATAAATCATTTGGCCATCCTGTTTTCCTGGTGCGGCTTCTTGGAATTGACCAATGGCATCGCGTAGAGGAAACAGATATCACCTATTACAATCTACCGCCGGGAGAATACCAGTTCATCGCATATGCTTTAAATAACAGCGGCGTCCGTTCCCTCATACCGGTACGTTATTCTTTTTCCATTTTACCTCCCTTCTGGAAACGGAATTGGTTTATCGCCATCATCATTGCGGTGATTATTTTTTCAACATGGGTATTCGTCAGAAATTACCTGCAACGTTTTCGTCGCGAAGAAACGTATCGCCGCAGCATGGCTGAACTGGAAATAAGCGCCATCCGTGCACAGATGAACCCGCATTTTATTTTTAATGCGATCAATTCCATTTACAATTTTGTGCTCACCGCCGACCGTAAAGCATCTGCATCATATGTCGCGAGGTTTGCACGCCTCATCCGTAATGTGCTTGAATTTGCTTCGCTGAAAAAAATCACGCTTGAGCAGGAGCTGGAAACGCTAAGGTTATACATGGACATTGAGCAGCTGCGGTTTCGGGAAGCGTTTGAATATGAAATTCAAATTGGCAGCAATATTCATACATCATCCGTTCAGATCGTACCTATGCTGCTTCAGCCCTATATTGAAAATGCGATCTGGCATGGCCTATCGCCTAAAGAAGGGAAAGGAAAGCTGAAAATTACAATTGAAAAAAAAGAAGAGCAGCTTACTTGTTTCATTGAAGACAATGGTGTTGGTCGTGCACAGGCAGGATCAGCAAAACAACCGGGCATTGACAAGGAGCCGCTGAGCACAAAGCTGAATCATCGCCGGCTAGAATTGCTGCGCGATCTTTACGGAAAACAGTTTAATATAGAATACATCGATAATTACCTGCAGAATGGTAAACCTTCAGGCACTACTGTTATACTTTCTGTTCCACAACTTTAATTTTATTAAAATATGAAAGCAATTCTTGTTGATGACGAACCACGCAGCTCTGAAAACCTGCGCATACTTTTAGAAGATCATTGCCCGAACGTAGAAGTCGTTGCGCAATGCACGGACGCGAGAGAAAGCATTCAGAAAATTCACACGATGAAGCCGGATATTCTTTTTCTCGATGTGGAAATGCCGCATGTCAATGGATTTGATGTGCTGAAAGCGGTGCGATCTTCTATCCGGCAAGTGATATTTACCACCGCGCACAGTAAATATGCCATCGGCGCATTACGAGAACAGGCGCATGATTTTTTATTGAAGCCGGTGGATCCTGATGAGCTGAAGAGGGCCGTAGAACGTTTGAATTTCACAGCCTCCCCGGGATTGCTGATGGAGTCGCTCGAACGGATCGAAAAGCTTGAACAACAATTCCGCAAGCATCTCACCTCACAGATCGCTATTCAGACTGCGGAAGGATATGTGCTGGTAAATCATTCTGAAATAATAAGGATGGAAGCGGAATCGAACTACACGCATGTGCATTGCCTGAAAAAAAAATATACAGTGGCTAAGCTGCTCGGGTATTTTCAAGAGCATCTTCCTTCCGGCTTCATCCGCGTACATAGTTCGCACCTGGTGAACCTGCAGCATATCAAAACATACCAGCGCGGCGACGGTGGTTATGTGGTGATGAGCGATGGTGTATCCGTAGAAGTTTCACGCAGCAGGAAAAAAGAGCTGATGCGCGTTTTATTGGGCGAGGAGTAAACGCACCAGAAATGCATGAGGGAATACATTTCCGGATACGTTTATTCAACTACCCCCGTAGTACCTGATCAGAATTTTTTGTGTGTTAAGTGAATAACATACATTACGACAGCGCAGCCGCACCCATACTTGAACACGCTCCTGCACCCGGAAGATTACCTATGACATATCCGAGTATGTCGCATGCGATAATTATCCCAAACTTCGTCCAGTTGATTTTGCCTGCAGGGGGATTTGATGGAATATATGGGCACCTTCTCGTCCAGTCGGATTGAGCTTTTTGGGTTTCCTGGAACCAATAACATGCACTGTAACGACCAATAGACGAGCAATTGAGAAAAGCGGCCTTCTCGTCCGCATCCAAAGTTGAAGTAGTAACTTGTCTTTCGATCTGTTTAATTGAAGCAAGGAGACTGTCGATTTGTGTAGAATCTTCATAACCTTCAATCTCATTGATCAATTCATGCATGTATCCCTGCATTGCGGCAGATCCATGACTATTGATTATTTCTTCATGAGTATTACTTGCATATTCATTCAGGGTAGTCGAAGCAAGGTTAAAAGTTGTATTATAACAATCCGCCCCGGACCCATAACCATTGTCGCAAATAAAATTGCTGGTAAGCTCACTGATTTTTTGAGGCATCTGCGCATTGTCACAAGGCCATTCCGACTGATGTGCTATAACGTAATCCAGTATGTCGTTGTGAGTTGCCCCGGTCTGATCATAAGGATTTTCGGGATTGCTCACATTTGAACAGTCCGTGTATGGTGCCGTGCTTAATGGTGAGTTTGTTTGACCCGGAGAAATTGAACTGATTTCTTCGCTGTTTTTTGAACAGGAAAAGAAAAATGTTGTTCCAGCAATAGCCGATACAATGAGCATCAGGCTGAGATTGATCTTACCTTTTTTCATTTTATTGCTTTTTTAAGGATTAAAAGTGAGAATTGAACAAGAATACTACCTGACATAACATGTCCATGACCATCCGGTTGCGGCGGTGTGGGTTCCTTCCATTTCAAAACGGATATCACCTTCAGTAGCTTCAATGATTACTGGATAATTCCCGGCAGCTATTCCGACAGGGCCGCCCCAATGTGGAATATTCTGAGCGTCACATGCTGCATCAAGGATGTCCTGCGGAAGGTTCGTGACTGCCGAAACATTAAAATGTCCTGTGCTGAGAATATCATTCACATAATAATTCCCTACACCTGTTAAATCAACGGAAATCAATATTTGTGCGGCCGGAGTAACGGATATTTCAGCCTGCGCTTCATTGTTATCCGGATTACTTGTATTGGGTGTATATCCTACTCTCCAGGACGGGTCCATATGACAGAGACCGCAAGGTGTTACGCAACCTGAATAATCAGGAGTCCCGAAATAATAAAGTATGTTATAATTCCTGCCACCATAATACCTTTGTGTTCCGGTATTTACATTTTGTGAAATTGAAGAAGGTGTTGGTGGTGGGGTTTTAGTGCAGGAAATAAATGCTGCGACAAACAAAATTACTGCAAGAGGAATAAACGCTGCTGTCCGTTTCATAAGATTATAGTTTTATCTGGTTAATGACCAAAACTATGATTGCTATCTTATGGCGGCAATGGTAAATGCGTAACAGGCCGGATTCGTTTGTAATTGCCGCAAGCCGTGCGTAATTTACATAGAAGGGATTATGCTGAAGCTCTTTTTCAGCTTATATGGTTGATGGCGGCAGAAGAGCTAATTAATATCGCCCTTGTCTTTTTTGCGGATCAATATGAATGCCGCGATTGCAACTACAATTCCGCCTCCGATTAATAATGCAAGTACCATATTATTATATTTTTAGAATATTAATTTTTGCTGACCGGATAAAAAAACGACAAGTAGAAAGAGGGGAGGTTAAAACGTGGAAATTACTCCCCACTTCGCCCACGTTTTCCGTTGTCGATCCGCCAACTTCGGCTGCCTGTTATTTCTTTTGTTGCTCTTCCACAAAAGTTCCATCCGTCTTAAACTCCGCTGATTTCTCGACTACACCGATTTTAAAAGTCGCTTCAAAGTAAAAGCCTTTTTCATCCTCAGCCACCCATTTTACTTCCTGCGCATCAGGATATTTTGCGTTAAAAGATGCAATTACAACCGAAGGAACATCGGAAGAGTTGACCTTGATCTGCTGCGAGCATCCCGCTAACAGAAACAGCGAACAGATAAAAATGACTATAGCTTTCATAGTGTTTTTTAATAAAGTCCTGCAAATAGCACACCATGGATAAGCTGGGAGAGAATCGTTTTTATTTGAACAGAAAGATCTTCTGTTGAAGACAGCGGCAGGAAAGAAAGGGGCGGCGGCAGGGGAAAAAGTAAATAAGGAATTCTTTGCGGCTAACCTTTTTCCATAACGCCGTCCTGCCACTGACCCTTTCTTTCCTGCCGCTCCTTCCCTGCCACTGCCGCTTTTGTACTGCCGCTAAATTTTAGTCGGCACCGTTTTTGAACTTCCAGCTTCATGGATATTAAAACGCTCAAGAATAATCCGGAGGTAAAATCAGCCGGCGCGGAATCTACAGTCAAGAAAACATTGAAGATCGGTACGTATGTTTTCCTGGCTGCTGCATTTATCACTTTGTATTTTCTCCTGAAGCTACACGTGTTTGCGGTTTTCGGAAAATGGCTTGCCATAGCAAACAAATTTTCGCTGGGTGCTTTTTTTGCAATGCTCATCCTGCTTGCCGCTAAAATTGTTGAAGGAGTGATACGCAAAAAAGGTAAAAGCCGCGCATATCGCTACAACCTTATCCGACTGATAAATCTCGTAAGCATCATCCTTGTCGTGGTTGTGATTATTTCATTCTTGTTTGTAAACTGGTACACCGCGGCCGTATCGCTCGGATTGATTTCTCTTATTCTTGGTTTTGCTTTACAAACACCAATCACTTCTTTCATTGGCTGGATTAATATTCTCATACGCGCACCCTATCACGTCGGCGACCGTATACAGATAGACACATTCAAAGGCGATGTTGTTGAAATTAATTATTTCGATACGACGTTGTGGGAGTTCGGCGGCGATTATCTTACCAATGATGTCCCGAGCGGACGACTTATCCGTTTCCCGAACAGTCTTGTGCTACAGGCAGCAGTGTTCAATTACTCGTGGAGGAAATTTCCCTACATCTGGAATGAAATTCCTTTTCACGTAGCGTATGAAAGTGATCTTGATTATGTGTCGGCAACAATTAAATCTGTTGCGAAAAAAGAATTAGGCCCGGAGATGGAACTGCGGATAGAAGAATTTAAATCACTCGTAAAACAAACGCCGGTAGATGAGCTCGACATCAAAGAATATCCATTCGTGAGCTACAGGATCAGTACCAATACATGGGTGGAAGTGATGCTTACTTATCTTGTAGAACCTAAAAAAGCGTCACATGTGAGAACAGCTTTGATCGGGAAAATTATTGCTGAATTATTAAAATCGCCCGACAAAGTGATGTTCCCGAAAAGTAACGCGCGTTAAACTACCTGCCAGTCGTGCTTCTTTTTACTTTCGTGGAATAAAAACAAAATGCCCCGAATCCATACAGACCCGGGGCATTTTAATTTCAAACTTATATCAGCTACTATTTCTCCAATTGCTTCTGAAGTGCATCGCGCTGTTTTTCCAGCTGCTCTTTCTTCTCCGTATTCACACGTACAAGAAGAACAGCTGCAGCTAATTTCTCATTGGCAGCATCTCTTTCTGCCTGCGATAAATTCTTATTGATTTTCTTTTCGGTGTTTATAGCTATCGCCACTGTACCGCTGGTAATATTCGCATCGCAGGTGCTGATATCATCATTGACCACTTTGAGCTGCGCAGCCAATTGACTTTTGCCTTCGTCGCCGGTAGGTGTGTTTGTATTATTTGTATTTGTATTGGTTTGATCCTGGTTTTCCTGCAGGATCTTATTTACTAATTCCATTGAATCTGCTCTTCGCTTTTCAATGGCTGCCTGATCGTTATCGTTAGAGCAACTGCCGAGCATAATTCCGGAAAGGGTGATAGCTGAAATAAAAAGGGTTTGTTTGATCGCTTTCATTTAATGAATTTTAGATGTGTACAAAACTAAGTCCATTTGGTTTGTACAAGGCTACCGATCATCTGGTAAAATAAGTAAAGCGTCGAAAGTGCTGGTTATTATGCAGTGAACTGCCATCTGCAGAAATATTCCAGCCCGAAATTAAAGTTCCCGTCAAATAATTACAGCCAGCCTTTCTCCACAATATCACGGGCATGATAGGTAATAATAATATCAGCTCCGGCGCGTGTGAATGCGGTCATGTTTTCCATTACAATTTTCTGCTCATCAATATAACCCTGTGCCGCGGCAGTTTTCACCATGGTGTATTCACCTGAAACATTGTAGCACGCTACTGGCAGCAACACAGATTCTTTTACACGTTGAATAATATCGAGATACGCCAGCGCCGGTTTTACCATTATAATATCAGCGCCTTCTTCTTCATCGAGCAACGCTTCACGTACCGTTTCATTTCCGTTACGCGCATCCATCTGGTAAGATTTACGATCGCCCGATTGCGGAGCAGAATCTGCAGCTTCACGAAATGGGCCGTAATAAGCCGATGCAAATTTAACTGCGTACGACATGATGCCGGTATTCACAAATCCATTTTCATCCAGTGCATTTCGCATTGCGCCGATCCTTCCATCCATCATATCAGAAGGCGCAACCATATCCGCTCCGGCCTGCGCATGTGAAAGCGCCATTTTAGAAAGCAATTCCACCGACGCATCATTCTGCACATATCCATCATGCACAATTCCGCAATGACCGTGCGAAGTATATGCGCAAACACAAACATCCGTGATCACAAAAAGATCGTCGCCGAAGTTTTTTTTGAGCGCACTCACCGCACCGGGAACAATACTGTTGCTTCCATGCGCCGAACTTCCGTCATCCGATTTCGGTTCGCCAACTCCGAAGATCAAAAGTTTGTTGATGCCTGCTTTCAAACCGGCTTCCACATCATGCAAAAGTGTGTCAACAGAAAAGTGATGAATGCCCGGCATTGCCCCGATCGGAGATTTTACTCCCTGTCCATGCGTAACGAAATACGGGTAAATAAGCTGGTTTTTGCTCAACCGTGTTTCTGCAACAAGATCACGGATGATGGAATTTTTTCTTGTTCTGCGTGGACGTTGATTCATGGGAATTGACGATTTGGTGATAGCCGGTTTGAGATTGACCGGGAATTATAAATATGGAATTATTTAATGTCGGATAAACAATTGAAGACAGACTGTGCTAATCCTGCGTCATCAAAAGTCGCTGGAGAATAAAAAGAGAGAAATCCTTTTTCTTTCAATGTATTTCCGGTCGCGTGACCCATTGCGACAATTTTTTGTCGTGGAAGAATTTTTTTCTTTTCGAGGAATGCCTCGAGATTAGATGGGCTCGTAAAAACAAGCACATCCGTTTCAGGAAGATCATCCGCAGGACGTTGAATCGTTTCATACACTACCTGGTCAATAACGACTGCGGTTGATAATTGCTGCTGAACGGTTTTTAAGCTGCCTTTTGCCTGCGGAAATAAAACGCGGCTTCTTCCTGCTACCGCGCCGAATTGTTTGGCGGTGATACGTGTATCGTTTCCCCCACCGATAAAATCCGCGCGCATGTTGAATTTACGCAGCTCGTCGCTGGTAGCTTTTCCGACTGCAGCAATTTTTATTCCGGCCTTCAGTTTTGTTTGCCCGAGGAAATGACGAACTGCGTGCTTGCTCGAAAAAAAGACCCAATCCACATCCGGAATTATTTTCAATGGAATGCGTTTGATCTCGATCAGCGCTCTTCCGAAAACTTCACACTTGTTTTGCTTTAATACATTAAAGAAAAAATCATCTTCCCGAAGATCGCGTGTAATGTAAACCGAGCCGGATTTTATTGCGCGCAGCTTTTCCACAATTTTTTCCGCGATCGTTTCCGGCTTTCTTGTTTCGGTAAATAAAATGCGCAAAGGTGCATTCCATTCATCGGCCATTGCGGTCCAGACTTTATATGCGCCATCTTCTTCTTCACAATAAGCGCCCAGCGGCATGTGGCATCCGCCTTCAAATAAATTCAGGATCTTTCTTTCGACAGCAATACATTCCTGCACATCAGCGTGATGAATTTTTTGCAACGCCGCTATCAAAGGCTGATCATTTTGTCGTGTCTGCAGCGCAAGCACACCTTGCGCCGGCGACGGAACAAATTCATGCGCGTCTATTTCTTCCGTGTGCAGTCCGTCAAGATTAATTTTTAATCGCTCAACGCCTGCAGCTGCAAGCATAATTGCATCGTATTGTCCGTCGCGTAATTTCTGAATGCGTGTCGGAACATTTCCGCGAAGATCTTTCAATTCAATATCCGGGCGAAACGCGAGCAGCTGTGCTTTTCTTCTTCCTGAAGAAGTTCCGACAATCGCATTTTTCTTAAAGCGGAACTTACGTTTCACATCTACAGATTCCTTGCGGATCAAAACAAGCTCTTTCGGATTTTCACGATAAGAAACAGCGGCGATCACGAGTCCTTCCGGAGAAACGGTCGGCAGATCTTTATGTGAATGCACAGCAAGATCAGCCTGGTTATTTAAAAGCGCATCTTCAATTTCTTTGGTGAAAAAACCTTTTCCTTCCAGCTTATCTAGCGGTAAATCCTGCACTTTATCGCCCTGCGTTTTATAAATAATGATCTCGGAGGTGAGACCAATTCGTTTCAATTCCTCCTGCACAAAATGGGCCTGCCACAAAGCCAGCTCACTCCCGCGCGATGCGATGCGAATAATTCTTGAAGAGTTGTTTTGGTCTTGTGTCATATCAGGAATAGATCCTTCATCAGCAAAATTTCATTGGGCGAACGAAAGATCAATCGTAAGGCAAACGCTCAGGTCGGGCGAAGCCGCCCCCTAGTTTTGTCTTACTTCCTCTTCTAAAATCTCACGCGCCATCTTCATCGGTACGCTGATATATTTTTTCTCTACGTAGCTCAGAATTTTTTCCAGCACTTCCTTCGACGCACTGTCGAGCTGACTTATCTCTTTCGCAAAAACCGCGTTAACCGCAGTATCCCGGATCTCTTTTACTTTACGCGGAACGTCCGACATTGCGATTTCAACCTGTCGCTGGCGAAGATCTCCGCGGAATTCGAGAATGCTGTTTTCAATGATCACACGGCAGGCCTCCAGCTGGTTTTCGCGTTGGTTCAGATTGTCTTTCGCGATCTCCTGCAGATTATTCACCGCGATAAGATTCACATCCCATTGTTGAGGAACAGCAGGATCAAGATCGTTCGGAACAGCAAGATCGATGACCACTTTACGCGCCATATCTTCACCGGTAAGCGATTGATAAATATCTTTTGTGATCACTACATTTTCCGCGCCGGTACAAGTTACGATCACATCAAAACCTTTGCTGTAATGTTGCAAAGAGTCGAGTTGAAATGCATTGCCCTTAAGCTCGGCTGCCAGCTTTTCCGCATTAGTAAGCGTGCGGTTGAATACAGCAAAATCAGTGAAGCCGTGCTTGCTGAGGTAACGTGCCATCGCAGTATTTGTAACTCCTGCGCCGACAAATAAAATTCTTGCATTTAGCGGGACATTCAGTGCGCGTAGTTTTCTGTAAGCAAGAGAAACTACCGAAACAGGATTTCTCGCGATGTCGGTTTGTGTGTAAACTTCCTTTGCCGTTTCAATTGTTTTCTGAACAAGAATACGGATCGTATCCCCTGCAATTCCCATCACGCGCGATTCGTCGTATGCTTTACGGACCTGCGTGATGATTTCACGTTCACCCACAACCATTGAATCAAGTGAAGCGGCCACACGGAAAATATGACGCAATGCTTCAACACCGGAAAATATTTCTGCCCTGGTTGTCGCGGTTTCAATTACTTTTTGATCTTCTGGGCCAAAAAATGCATTGAAAAATGTGGAAATAAATTTTGCGTCAATCGTTTCTTTAGCAATGAAAAGAAATTCAACACGATTGCAGGTCGACAAATACATGAACTCTGTAAGTCCGCAAAAACTTTTCACATGATGCAATACCTCCGAGCGACGTTCATCCGAAAGATGAAAACGCCCGATTTCCGCACTATCAAAGTGGCGGTGCGTGATGGCTATGATGTGAATATTCTGCATGATTTTCAGGCTATGCAAATTTCTTCATTATAAGGAATCATTTTGTCAGGCAATTGTCATATTGCTTGTTTAGAAAGGCTCAAAACAAGTTTATAAATGCTGATTCACAGTCCATTGCAGTTCCTTGAGCAGAAGGTCGTTTTTATTTTGGTCAATTTCCGCAATAACTGCAGATCCTGTTGCCACAAATCATTGCTTTCAAAAATAGGATAAAACAGTCAATAGGGTCTCATGTCAGGTGCGTGGTAGCTATCAGATGGCACTGAAAGTAAATGCAGGAAATGCAAATTAATAATTGATAATTACGTCCATATCATTACGAGTATGTAGCTTTGCGCGATATGTTATTCAGGCTTTGTTTAATCCTTCTCCTCTCCACGCTTCCGCTCTTTTCCCCCGCGCAGCTGAAAATCGACAGCCTTAAAAACAGTCTTGCCGAATCTTCTCCCGATAGCAATCGCGTAAAAACACTAAATCGTCTTGCATGGAATTTACGCTCCATCGATCCGAAAATGGCGATGGGTTACGCGCTCCAATCTGCAAAGCTTGCACAGGAAATCCATTTCGATAAAGGTCGCGGTGATGCTTACAATTCCATCGGCGTCATTCATTTCCGTCGCGGCGAATATATTGAAGCGACAAAAGCGCATTTGCAGGCATTATCCATTCGCGAAATGATCGGTGACCGGGAAGGAATGGCGCTCAGCTATATTAACCTCGGAAATATTTACAGCGAAGAGCGCAACAACAAAGCCGCGATTGACAATTACCTGCTGGCTGCGCAAATACTTACAACCACAGGTGATGAAAACCGCCTGCCATTTGTGTACCTGAACATCGGTGCGGTTTTTCTGGATGAAAAAAAATATGATGAAGCGCTTCCTTATTGTAAAAAAGCAAAAGCGGGCGCGATAAAAAACAATGATCAGACCGTGGAAGCTGAAGCGCTGAACAATATCGGTGTGGCGCTCGAAGGACAAAAAAAATATAACGAAGCGCTTGTTGCCTACCAGGATGCTTTTGAGATCAGCAAAGCGATAGATGATAAAATTGAAATGGCCGATAACATGATGAATATCGGCAATATGTATCGTTTTAAAAAAGAATATGCGTTAGCGATCGATTGGCATACACGTGCAGAAAAGCTGGCGGAGGAAAATTCGTACCTCGAAGGACTTCGTTTTGTTTACCAGGATTTTTCAAAAGATTATGAAGCAACGGGAGATTACAAAACAGCGCTTGCTTATCACACACGCTTTAAAAACTTAAGCGATTCGCTTTTCAACGAAGAGACCAGCACAAAAGTGAATTCGCTTATGGACAAATGGGAAAGCGACCGCAATGAAAAGGAGTTGTTGAGTAAACAACAGAAACTTTTCGAACAGAAGCAAAATAAAAAGCTCGCAGAACAAAGATTGTGGGTGATTGGTTCGGGAGCAATTCTTCTTATGCTCTTCGGGGCTTATGTTTTTTATGCGAATAACACAATTCGTCAGGCAAAACTTTTAATTGTCGCACAGGCGGAGGAAATTGCCAGAAAAAGGGATTCTTAGTTTTCCTCCTATTAAGTTCGTCTTGTGCAACATTATTTCTCCATCGCTCCTGAATGCCGTCGGCATCACCCACCCTACTCCCAAATTTCAATACATGCCAGTCTTAAAGTCTTCTGCCTGGAGTGGAAGGCTATTGCTTTTCCGGAAAAGCCAGCCCAGAAACTAATTAAACAATTGCTATTCAATCAATTACCGAAACACACAAAACATTCTTAGTTGGTTGCTTGCGCAAATGATAGTATTACTATTATCTTTGCAAGTATTACTTACAACTCGTAGTTTCATAACAAAATGGTTACTGCAGCAAAACAAGTTTAAATGAACAATGAACAGCAAAAACCAAGTCCGATTGAAAGATTCTGGTTATTACTTAAACCGGATAAGCTGGAAATAACCAATATATATGTCTATGCAATTTTTAATGGCATTGTATATTTATCACTGCCCCTGGGCATACAAGCAATCATCAACCTCATCCAGGGAGGCCAAATGAGTACGTCGTGGATCCTCCTTATCACTTTTGTAATTGCAGGGATAGCTACCACGGGGATTCTACAGATTTTCCAACTTAGAATAACTGAAAATCTACAACAAAAGATATTTACCCGGGCTGCTTTCGAATTCACTTATCGTTTACCCCGCATTAAACTGGAGGCACTATACAAACATTACGCGCCGGAATTAATGAATCGTTTTTTCGATACACTCTCTGTTCAAAAAGGGTTATCCAAAATTTTGATTGATTTTTCAGCCGGCATTGTACAGGTGGCTTTCGGCCTGGTATTGCTTTCCTTTTACCATCCCTTTTTTATTCTCTTCAGTTTTATCCTGGTTCTCTTAGTATACTCTATTTTCAAATTCACTTTTCAAAAAGGAATGGATACCAGTCTTCAGGAGTCAAAATATAAATATAAAGTGGTGAATTGGTTGCAGGAGCTGGCAAGAACAAATACCACCTTCAAATTGGCAGGTAAAACGGATTTACCATTGAACCAAACCAATAAAGAAGCGGATTCCTATTTAGAAGCGCGGGAAAATCACTTCCGCATTTTAATGCAGCAATATTCAATGCTGATTGTTTTCAAAGTATTAATTGCCACCGGTCTTTTAGCAATTGGAGGCATCCTGGTGATGGATCAACAAATGAATATTGGTCAATTTGTAGCTGCAGAAATAATCATCTTGTTGGTTATGTCATCCGTTGAAAAACTGGTGTTAAATATGGAAGTTATTTATGACGTGCTTACTTCGCTTGAAAAGATCGGAGAGGTAACCGATTTAGAAATGGAATCGACAACTGGCCTGGATATCACAGCAAGCAGCGAAGAAAAGGGCTTGCGTGTACAGTTAGAAAACCTGGATTTTAATTATCCATCAAATTCAAAAAAAGTGTTGCAGAATATCAATTTGACGATCGAGGCGAATTCAAGAATAATGATTTGCGGTAACAACGGATCAGGGAAAAGTACTTTGCTCTATTTGATTGCCGGACTTTATGACTTCCAGCAAGGAAACATTTCATATAATGGATTTCCTAAAGGAAATCTGGAACCAACTTCTTTACGGGGAGTAATAGGAGATTGTTTAATGGAGGAACAACTTTTTCAAGGCACCATACTGGATAATATTACCATAGGTAGAAAAAGTGCAACTTTTGAAAACGCCTTATGGGCTGTAAAACACGTAGGTCTTGAAGGATTTATTCAGCAATCGCCAATGGGATTTGATACCCTGCTGAATTCAGAAGGGAAAAATCTTTCTAAAAGCACGATTCAAAAATTATTATTAGCACGCAGTATTGTTCATAAACCTAAGTTATTAATTCTGAACGATTCCTTTTCTCATCTTGAAAAAGAAGAACGAAACAGAATCGTAGATTTTTTAATTAAAAAAGAAAATAAATGGACCCTGGTTATGTCTTCATCAGATGCGTACATAGCAGATTCTTCAGATAAAATAGTACTAATGAAAAATGGTTCAATCCATTCGGTTGGAAAATTTGAAGATCAAAAAACAAAATTCAATTTTAACAAAAACTAAAATGCTTAATATATCATCCACTAAAGTCGGTGCTTCAATTCATCAAGGAAACTTCGGAGCCTTGAAAAAAATTGAGGGGAAAAGATCTGGTCGTGTATTTTTGAGACTCATCACGGCTACTTTTATTGCCCTGCTTATAATTTTGTTTTTGCCCTGGACGCAAAACATCCAATCGCGCGGAAGTGTAATAGCACTGAAGCCGGATCAAAGGCCTCAAACGATCAACTCCATCATTGCTGGCAAAATTGAAAAATGGTATGTCCAGGAAGGTGACTATGTAAAAAAGGGGGATACCATTCTTTTTATTTCCGAGGTAAAGGATGATTATTTTGACCCGCAATTATTGCCGCGCACGAAAGAACAAATGGAATTCAAAGAACAGGGCGTACTATCTTATGCAGACAAAGTAGCCGCATTAGAAAATCAAATTACTGCACTCCGGTTGACCATTAAATTAAAACTAGAACAAACGGGAAACAAGTATAAACAAGCGAAACTGAAGGTTATTAGTGACAGTATGGATTACGTTGCGTGTTCTATAAACTATAAGACAGCACTCGAACAATACAGGCGAATTGTAGAATTGCAGGAACAGGGCTTAAAGTCATTAACAGATCTTGAAAATAGAAATCTTGTCGTTCAAAAAAACCATGCTGAATTGATTTCAGCCGAAAACAAACTATTGACAAGTAAAAATGAACTTATTAACGCACAGGTAGAATTACTTTCTATTCGTTCTCAATACGACTATGAAATCTCAAAAACCGAGTCTGAAAAGAATACTGCATTATATAATAAATTCGAAGCAGAAGTACAGGTATCAAAAATCGAAAATCAATATGAGAATTACAGCATCAGAACGAGTTTATATTATATCACCTCTCCTCAAAATGGTTACGTCACCAAGGCAATTCAATCAGGATTAGGTGAAACAATAAAAGAAGGAGATGAAATTGTGAGTATCATGCCCGCAATTTACGATTTAGCAGTCGAGATGTATGTTGATCCGATTGATTTACCACTGCTTGAAAAAGGGCAACATGTGCGTATTCAGTTCGATGGTTGGCCTGCTATTGTTTTTGCCGGATGGCCAAATTCAAGTTATGGTACATTCGGAGGCAATGCTTATGCAATTGACAATTTTATAAGTGACAATGGTAAATATCGGGTCCTGGTAGTGCCTGATCCAAAGGATCATGAATGGCCGGCCGCGCTCAGAGTCGGAGCCGGAACTGCAAATATGTTATTGCTTAAGGATGTTCCGATCTGGTATGAACTCTGGAGAAAAATAAATGGTTTTCCGCCGGATTATTATAAAAAAGATGTGAATGCCGTCGAAATAAATAAGGTGAAGAAATCCTGACAATTGACATTTATCGAATAGACATAAATATAATGAAAACAACTATTTGCGCAATGTTTTTCTTCTTCTTGCCCTTCCACTTAAATGCGGCAAATGATAGTTTGAAAATAATGGAATTTAATTCTTTTATAACCATCGTCAGGGAAAATCATCCTGTGGCAATGCAGGCAGATCTGCAAAAAGCGAATGGTGAGGCCACCGTCCTTCAGGCAAAAGGAAATTTTGATCCGTATATATCTAATACCACCGGGCAAAAATATTTTAATGGTGACAAATATTATAGCTTAATAAATGGAGGATTAACTATTCCAACATGGTTTGGAATTGAAATTAAAGCCGGCCTGGAGCAAAACCAAGGCCTCTACTTAAACCCGGAAAATGTAACACCGAGCAATGGTTTGTGGTATGCAGGCATTTCTGTTCCTATCGGAAAAGATTTATTTATCGATAAAAGAATGAAGGAAATCAGACAGGCAAAAATTTATCGCGAAGGAACAGAATCCCAGCGATTAATACTGTTGAACGATTTATTATATGAAGCCGGCAGAGCTTATTGGGATTGGTTTTTGGCTTACAATAAAATGCTCGTGCTTGAAGGCGCTGTTGCTGTTTCAGAAAAAAGAAAAATTGCTGTTTTATCAGGAGCGATACTGGGAGACCGACCTTTTATTGATACCCTCGAAGCGGGAATTCAATTCAAAAACAGGCAAATTAATCTGATGCTGGCTGAAATGGATTATCAAAACGCAACCAAATTCCTCTCGACATTTTTATGGATCGATGGCTTTATTCCGCTCGAAATTGATACTGCCACTTTTCCCCCGCTATGGGAAAAAACAAACTCAATTCCTTTCAATGCAGACCTGCAGCTTAATGTTGACTCCTTAATTTCCAGGCATCCGGAATTACAATTGTATGGCTATAAAGTTGAAAAACTGAAGGTTGAAAAACGTTACAAACAAGAACAATTAAAACCCGACTTAAATATCAACTACAATGCAATATCACAAAACGTGGGTGGTAATCCGCTGAGCTTCTATAATTCAAATAATTATACCTGGGGCCTGGAATTCAGTATGCCACTTTTTTTGAGAATGGAGCGCGGCGATTTGCAACTCACCCGGATTGAAATTCTTGAAACAGAATATGACATGGACTATAAAAGGCAGTATCTTCTTTATAAATCAAGCTTTTTTTTAAATGAATGGCGAACGATGAACAGTCAGGTTATGCTCTTTACAAGTGTCGTCCAAGATTATGAGCTTTTGCTTTTCGGTGAGCAAAAATTATTCGAAATAGGTGAAAGTTCTCTATTTATGGTAAACTCAAGAGAAATGGATTTTATTAATGCAGAGATTAAGTTGATAGAATTACTAACCAAGAACCAAAAGGCAAGCCTTTCCTCGTGGCATGCTCTAGGTAATCTAAACCAACAATTATGATCTTTATCCGGATTTCCTCACACAACGAAAAAGTAATTGAACAGGTCGCTTGCTTATTGCTAGAAGAACAACTGGTAATTGACGTGAACATCAAGAGAAGTATAGATCGCGCTTGTCTTATCGATGGGAAAATAAGTTTTTCAAAAATTTACTTACTTACAGCCAAAACAAAAGGGTTGCTTTTCCCAACGATTGATGGATTAATTAAGAAAAGATTTATAAATGAATCTTTCGAAATCTATTCACTTCCAATTGTCCACATGGACTGGGAGGAGGCGAAAAGGCTGACAGAAGAAATAAAACAAGTTTAAGTCCCCGACTGAATTGCGTTTATTTTGCTGTCGCAATTTTCACAAAAAAAACAAAGAAAAGCAGGTTGATTTTTATCCTTATGCCTTGTGAGGATGCTGAGAATGGTTGCTATTGAATGCATTATTCAGATAATGAAAGCCTCCCAATAAAGAGTTTTCCACATTTCACCCTCTCATCTACACATCTCCATATCTTCGTACGAGTGCACATCTGCTGCACATTGGTAATAAGGTAATTGGTAATTTTTTTCCTGTGGCTAAAGTAAAATCATCTTTTTTCTGCCAGAACTGTGGCGCCCAATCCGGAAAATGGATTGGGAAATGTCCTTCCTGTAGCGAATGGAATACGT
>JALYQL010000032.1 GCA_030855855.1 Bacteroidota bacterium
CCCTCCGCACAGGAAGGCAACTTCACTTCCCGAAAATCCTCCGCGACAGATACGATTTGCTGGTGCCTCGCCAGGAAGACGGACTCATCGTGCTCGCGCTTTTTCAGAAAGTCCGCGCAGGAACAATCGAGCGCACTTTCCCGGAACGCGTCATTGTCGACACGATCAAGCAGGTTTTTATTGACCTTGGAATGGCTTCGGCACGTGGTGAAGAAACGCAGAAATATGATGAGACACTTCACCGTTTGCTGCGCCATTTTCTCGATAAAAACTTGGAAGAAAAAACATACCAGCTCAGCTCGTACGCCGAAAATTTCTGCGACATGCTCGAGCGCGAAGTGCATACTGCCATCAATCCTTCGCAGATTCAAAAGACATTCAACGATCTTGTTTTGCTTCTGGGATTGAAGCTGGAAACCATGGAAGATTTCCGCCATTGGTACCACACACAATTCTTCAAGCACAAAAGCGATATCGGCTCACAGCTGCGCGGATTACAGGCGCAGATCGAAGACACGATCGATCAGCTGAACGAACTGGTGAAAAACGAGCAGGATAATTTCCGTGAAATGCTCATTGGCTGCGAAGCGCTTCTCGACAGGATCAAAGAGCAGGCAGACAAACTTTCGAGCGCATTCTCTTCGAAAGATGATATCAAACAATTGCTCGACGATGCGACGCTTGCTGAAGAATTCGAATTCCGCGAGATGAAACGTGAAGTGCGGATTTATTTTAAAGACATTGAGCAGCGACTCATCAACGTTTCACACACGATCGACAGGATCAAGCCGAAGATCAACAAGCTTTACAATGATTTCGAGAAGCGCGATTTTGACCGCAAGCTCGAATCATTCCTGCATTACATGCTGAAAAATTCCACCAGCAAATTCGGACGTTCGAAAAAACTTGTGGGCCGCACGGTTCACGAAGTGGAAGTTTTCCTTCCGAAAGGAATGCAGCCCAAAGAGCTTTTCAGCGATCGCACACGTCTCACCGGCATGGATTATATGCAATTGCTCGAGCCGCCTCCGATACAGGTGACTTCGCACAATTGGGATGAAGAAGATCTTCACCGCCAGGCAGAATTGCGCCGTTCACAGATCGCGCGCGACAAGCTCGTGGCCCAATGGTGCGACCAGATACTGGCGGATTCGGAGAAAAAGAAAAAAATAAACTTCGGAGATTATTATTTCAAGATCCTGCAGAAGGAAAATGACTACGAAGCAGCGGTGAAAGTCGCGACAGAAACATTAAGAGAGTTTTCTAAAAAAGAAGGATTTGAAGTGATCGTTTCAGAAGAAATGGTGCTTGATCCCAAACAACCTTACACAGGAATATGGAAGATGCAAATAAAAAATACGGCTTCTTAGAAACAGAAGAATCCGAAAATCTTTTCGCTGATCTTGACTTCGCATTGAAAGCTGGCCAGCATATACAAAACTACCCGCACCAGGTAGAGCTTTTCAATTATCTTGAAAAGTATGAAGAAGAAATGCGTTTGTATTACCGCAATCTTTTCAAAGTAAATCTAGCAGCGAAAGGAACAGATTACACCCGCTATTTTTTCCTCGAGATGGACGACGAAAGCCGCGGCATTGTAAAAACACGCGCGAAAAAATTGTCGCCTGAATACACATTGCTCGGAATTCTACTGCTGAAGATCCACCGCATCGATAAATATTTTGTCAACGATATTTACGTTCCGGATCTGATCCAGCTGATAAAAAGCAATGATGAATACAAAAATTTCATCTACAATCTTTTTGCAAAACGCCGTGAGAAGGAGGCAACTGAAATTGACGAAAGCACCATCGACGAATGGATCCGCAACACGCTGAAAGAATTCGAACGCTTAGGCTGGACACATTTCGATCCGCGCAACAAAGATCTTTTCGAGATCATGCCTTCTATCGATCGTTTGTTCTCGATGTATTCTTACGAAATCCACAACATCGATCGTTTGATTGATGAAACAAATACGATCACTGAAAAAACCGGCGGATTGTACGCGGTTGAAGAAGGTGATAATGAGTAGTCAGCCTTCGATACATTTTTCTTTTGGTCATTCGGATTTTTGACAAAGAAGAAGTAAAGAGTATGACCAAAAGAAAAACACTCAGTCTGACAAGTATATAGAACCACGATGAAACAATATCCAAGAATATTCTCCCTGTCAACGGTAGGAATCATCTACCACAACAATTGCGATTATCTCCTGCATCCGTTGCGTACGGATTTCACGGGCGGATCCGGCTCGGGAAAGTCGGTTATCGCCGATTTGCTGCAGCTGATCTTCGTTGCTAAAAAAGAATTCTGGGAATCAGGAACAGACGTAATGACCACGGAGAAACGTACTGTAGAAGGCATCGTTCTCAAGCAAGGCGGCGACCAGGGAAACTTCGGTTATTCGTTCGTGAATGTGGAAGTTGCTGAAGGAAAATTTATAATCGTCGGAACGCACGTACAAACGAATGCACGATCGATCTACCCGTTCATCATTCAGAAAGGATTTGATTTCGGCTCTGAATCCGAAAACAATCTTGATCCGAGCGACCAGTTTTTACTGTACAAAGATTTTCTGCCGAACAACCAGATTCTTCCCATCGACAAGATGAAAGATATCCTGGAGAAGCGCGGATTTAATCTCCGCCATTTCAACAACAGAACTTCTGAATTTCATCGTGTGCTTTTCAATAACCAGATCCTCGCAACTGATCTGAGCCACGACGAGAAAAAATTAAAAACATTCGCGCAGATCATTCAGTCGTTTGCACGCGGAAAAGGTATCGGCGCAAAATCGGAAGACCTGAAAAACTTCCTTTTCGTCAATGACGATGATCAGAATAAAGAATACGAAAAGCGGAAGAAAGAAATTGAAGAAGCGCACGAAGAATATAAACGCCGAGCACGTGTGTATGAAACAGTGAAGCTGAAAAAAGACCGGCTGCTCTCGTTGCTTGAAGACAAAAAGAAACGCGACAAAGCATTGCACCGCTCTTTGTTCCTCGAAACAGGCTGGGCTTACCAGCAAAAAGATGTGATCGGCCGCGATCTTATCCGCACACAAAAAGAAACTGCGCACGTGAATTTGCAGCAGATCATGCTCGAGAAGCGTGTGAACGAATTAAATCTCGAAGCTGTTGAACGCGAGCTGGATTCCATCACTGCAGAACGTACACGGCTTGAGCAGGAATTGGAAAACCGCAAGAAGGCAAAAGATTTCGCTGAGAAAAACCGCGCTTCTTATGAAAAAGGGTATGGCATAGCACAATCAGAATATGATGAAACAAGCGCGCGCTGGTCGAAAGTAAAATCAGTTGACGGATGGCTGCGGGTTTACAAAACCATGGATGCTGTTCGTGAACAGTTCAGCAAGCAGGACAGAATTTCACGTGATCGACGAAAGCTGGAAGAGTTTGAACAATTTCTTTCGCATCGCAGATTGTTTGATGAATTTGCAGAATCGACCTGGGCAACTGATTATCGCGCAGCTTCCGCAGAGTATGATGAGCGCATGGAACAATTGAACGGAGAAATTTCACGTCTCGAACAATTACTTCCGTTATTCGACAGCGATAATAAAGATTCTGTTGTGCAATGGGCGATCCACAATGCAGGAAAGCTGACGAAAGAAGAAGAATCCGTTCTCATGCATTTCAAAGCGCTGAGCACGAAAAAACCTGCTGATGCAAGCGAAGGAAACCGTTTTATTCCTGATCCTGAAAAAGTGTACAAAAACCTGAAGCCGGTTGATGCAACTGACAAAGGTTTCTGGGTAAATATGGACGGTGTTCTGGAATATGTTTCATTTGTTCCGAAGCAGCTGTTCAACAATCCGAAAACGATTGAGCAGGAATTAAAAAAATACGGTGACACGATCGGCAAAGAACTCGATAAGCTTATTGCCGAAAGAGATGGTCACCGCAGTCTTCGCGATCAGCTCGTAGAATTTGGCTTTAACAGCCAGGTTTCTGAAAACTGGCTGCACCGCGAAGAGCTCGTGAAATTTGTTCCGGACGATTCGCTGTTAATGACTAAAGACGAATTCGAATTAACAGTCGATCTTTTCAGCAATCCGAAAAACAATCTTCGCCTGCAATACGAAGAAGCGAAAAAGAACTGGGAAGATGCGTTGCAGAAATTGCGCGAAGCAGATGATATTATCGCGAATTCACAAGGCAGCTTAATGGCGATCGACGCGCAGATCAAGCAGCTGGATATGACGCAGCTTCCTGACAAAGAACGTGAGATGAAAGAATTCGGCGTGGAAAGAAAAGCGCTCGAAGAACGTTACGCGGATTGGAGAAAAGACGTGCTTACATACCTGCGCGACACAGAAGGCGATCAGAGCGAAGAAAAAGTTTCTAAAGAGATCCGCGCGATTGAAAAAGAGCACGGTTCAAGCACAAAAATGCTTTACAACGGATTCTCGCAGCGTCTCCAGGAAATTTCCCGCAAGCAAGGATCGCTTGAGCAACGTCTGATCGGCCTGATGGAGCAAATGCCTGCGCTCGAAGCACGATTCAACGAGTCGCATAAAAAATACACAGAGATCATCGGCGAATTCAATCCTGAGGAATTGACAGAACAAGTCGAGGAATCGCTTGTGAATAAAACAAAAGTGACTGTTATCACCACGCAGAAAGCATTCGAAGGAAATTTCGACGCGATCATGAAAGATGAAAAATTCAATATTGAAGATGAGCGCCTGAATGGAAATCACCATTACGATTTCCAGACACTTGCCGAAGTAATGCTTCCAAAGATCATTACGAACCCTGCCAACATTGAATTAGACCTCGCGAGCGATATTGAAGAGCATCTCAAGTCGATCAACATGAAGATGAACGAGATCAACGATCACAAGCTGAAAATTATCAATGGAATTTTCTCCAAGATCGAAGAAGCGTACAGCGAATGCCGCGATCGTATTGAAGATATGCGCGAGTTCTTCCGCACCAATAAAATTTCCGGCGGCCACTATGTAGAGATCAACTTCGAACCATCGAAAGGTTATCCTATCACATGGATCCGCAGCCTCAACAAGCAGATCGCCGCGAAGGCGCAGAATGTCGGACTTTTCAAAATGTTCGAAGTAGAAAATGAAGGTGCAGATGCAATTATCCTCAAAGCATTCCTCGAGCACAGCGACGGAAAAAATGTGAAGCCGGATATTAAAAAGCTCACGAATCCGAAATCGTATTTCGATCTTTCCATCAGCCTCAAAACTCCGAAAGGAGAAGATGCTCCGGGATCAAACGGTCAGAACTACACTATGCTTGCGCTGCTTTGTATCGCACGTCTTTCTATCATCGACAGCGATCGTCTCAACCGCAAAGACCGCAAGATCAAACGTGGTGTTCGTTTCATGACGATCGACGAGGTTGCGGGACTGGGAGAAAACTTCGACATGCTTTACGAGCTCGCGAAGAATTACGATTACCAGATCCTTACCATGACCATCGATCCGATCGGTCGTTTCGAAGAAGGAAAGCAGAATATTTACACTTTGCGTAAAAACAACAACCCGGAATTCCACAACGTCAATCCGACACCGCTGGCGCAATTCAGCTACGACACGATCATCGAACGACTGGAAGATTACATCGGGCAGCTGCAGGCGCAGAATTAACGGCCTCACCCCGACAAACATTTTTTTGTCGGGGAAGATTGTAAAGCCCCTCTCCGGAAAAGGAGAGGGGTGAGATAAATCTCATGATTGAAAACGGGAATCTGGAATGGTTCCCGTTTTTATTTTGATGCACAGATCAGTTAAAACCCCACACAAGTTCTGCCTTCAATTACCCCGTCCTTCAGGTCGTGGTAATTGAAGGCAGAACTTGTGCGGCTTCAGCCCAATTAATCATCGCCGGATTTCTATATTTGCAACAAATTATTTAAAAAGCATAACCTAAAAAGAAAAGCCAAATGCCTTGGGAAGACGAAGACGATAATGATTTCGGTGATTTCAACTTTGATGATCTTTCGCCGGAAGAAAAAGCGGAGATCGACCGCAAGATGCGTGAAGAGGAGGAATACCGGAGAAATCACCCGATAACAAAGCAGGGCGAAGAAATTTATCGTGTGGTCACGGCTTTGGTGGAAAGTATTCCGGATGAAATGGAGCGCGAAATGTTTGGCAGCACAATTTTAGAATCGTGCATGATTATTCCTGCAAAGCTTGCCGGCGCGATTGGTTCGGATTCGTGGCTGTTGAGCATGCAAAATGCATCAATCATCCGTTCGCATGCTGAATATATTCTCACCGCGACTTCCGGAATGAAATATGAGAGCAGCATTGATCAGGTGTATGTGAAGATGCTGCGTGATGAAATGCTGAAGTTCCGTGAACTTTTTGTGGAGTGGGTGAAAGAAATTCAGGCGATGGAGGAGGAAGAGTATGTGGATGAGTGGGGATTGTTTTTGAGAAAATAATATTTTAGCATAATCAGGAGTTTAAATCCCACGCTTATGCTAAATTAAAAAGCCCTTTCTTTGTATTCCAGATGAACGCATTCTCCATACAATTCGAAGCCATCGTGCGAAAACGATTTTCTTTTCCGGTTGAATTTTTCTGGATGAGCCTGGTTTTATTTCCATTCTGTTTCTTATTGATCTGCACCAGCGACGGATTGAAAGGAAACACTTCATCGAACTCCGCAACTTTTATTCCCCGAGAAAGCCCTGTTCAGGATTCTGTTATAACGATTACTATCAGCTTTGCAGGCGACCTGATGTGCCACACACCGCAGATCAGCAATGCGAAGAAAGCGGATGGCACGTACGATTTCAATCCTAGTTTTAAAGAAATTGCACCTTTCCTTTCAGAGGCGGATGTGACGATGGCGAATCTTGAGTGCACATTTGCAGGTAAAGGAAGGCCCTACGGCGGCTATCCCGCATTTAACAGCCCGGATGAATATTTACAGGCGATCAAAAATTCAGGAATCGATTTTCTTGTCACTTCGAACAATCACAGCATGGACTCGGGCGAAGAAGGATTGCAGCGCACGTTGAAAAAAGTTCGTGAGAATGAATTTGGTTCGACAGGCACATTTGATTCGAAGCGCGACCGTGATTCTATTCGTGTGCTGGATGTAAAAGGAATAAAGGTCGCCGTGCTGAATTATACGTATGGAACTAATGGTGCATATCCATCTGCGTCAAAAAAATGGATGCTGAATGTAGCGGACAGCGCGCTCGTGCGTGATGATGTGTTGCGTGCGCGTAAAATGAATGCAGATATCGTGCTGGTGTTTTATCATTGGGGAATTGAGAACAAGCAGGCGCCGGTTGCACAGCAGGATACGATGTTTCACTGGGCGGCTGATGCGGGAGCAGATTTAATTATCGGTGCGCATCCGCATGTGTTGGAGCCAGTAAGCTATTTTAAAACGGCCATGAATGCAAAACTTGATTCCGGAATTGTGGCCTGGTCGCTTGGAAATTTTTTATCGAATCAATACTGGCGTTATACAGATGCGGGAGTAATTCTGAATCTTTCGATAACGAAAAATACTGTTACCGGAAAAATGTCAATGCAGCCTTTTTCTTATGTGCCGACCTGGGTTTACCGCGCATACGATCCTTCGTTATTACAGCACGTAATAGTGCCTGCTTTATGGTGTGAAAGCGATTCACTTCCTCCGTGGATCAAAGCGGATTCCAAAAGAAAAATGTGCGAAGCGTTTTCGGATACGCGATTGATGATGCAGCGGAGATAAAGTTTTTGAGTTCCGTGTTTCGGGTTACATCTTTTTAAGAATTGAAATTCCTTCGCAGCAGGATTGTTGTTTCGGGTTTGTTGTTGTTTTGTTGTTCGTTGTTTTGTTGTTAGGGTAAAAAAGTTTTTTTAAAAACCCGAAACCCGAAACGTACTACATATGCCCTATTCTTGCTATTCAAACGCATTTTCCCTGTCACTTTCAATCACTTTTGCACGATGTATGCGTTAAGCTAACAGAACCGGTCGATCTACGCCGGGCAAATTATAAAAACCATACACCATGAAAAAGTTCCTCATCCTCCCGATCATCGCACTGATGACAAGTTTTGTTCCCATGTATGCTGAACAAAATAATTCCGCAACCGGAAACAGCGAAAGCGCTGCAAAAGCAGAAGAGCTTAATAAACGAGCGTCCTGGATCATTATTTTAAACAGCACCAATACTGATTCGCTTAATCTTGCTGTTAAATTATGCACGGAAGCAATTGAGCTTGACGGCGAGCTTGCAGATGCATTTTTTAACCGTGGCGACGCTTACTACTTTCTTGGCGATTTCACCACAGCCATTAAAGATTTTGATATTGCTGTAGAAAAAAGAGGCGATGCTTACGATCACCAGTTCCGCGGCGAAACAAGAGTGAAGCTGGGTGATAACGACGGCGCATTGGCCGATTTCAAAAAAGCAGCAGACAAAGGATTTTCTTCTACCGCATCAGGCGCACACCTCGCCATGAATGACGCGAACGACCTGGGTATTCTTTTTTACGATGCAGAACAATATGACAAAGCCGTAGAAGCATTCACCATCTCTGTGAACGCACAGGAAAATAAAAACAACACATTCAATCGTGCAAACGCAGAATACCTTGCTGGTGATAAGGCTGCTGCACTGGTTGACTGGAAGAGAAGCGGGAAGCTTGGAAATAAATCAGGAAAAGAGAGCTACAAAAAATTTCGTAAAGGATAAATCTCCCCGTCAATAGTCCCCAACAAAAACGTCCCGTAGAAATGCGGGACGTTTTTAATTTGAACGGGAAGGTTTACAATTTCCCAACCATTATCTTATCACCTGTATGCAAAACTACTTTAGTTCCGTAGCCATTTAATTTTTTCAAGGCGTCAACAGTGGTTCCGAATTTTTGAGCAATGGTCCAGAGATTATCGCCAGTCTTCACGGTGTAATATTTATATTTTGTTCCGGCAGCGTCTGTTGATGTAGTAGTAGTTGTTGTTTGCGTTTTTGTTGTGGTTGCCGGTGGCGTTTTTTCAGTAGGTGTTGTGGTGCTGGAAGTAGCCTGCACCGGAACTTTCCCCGGCGTATAAATAACCAGCTTTTGACCTGGCCTCAGCGTATTGCTTTTTAAACCGTTCCACGCACGGATGTCTGTCACAGAACATTTATATCGCCGCGAAATAGAAGTAATCGTTTCACCTTTCTTCACCGTGTGAGATAATTTCACTGCGGTAACAGCCAGCGAAGTCATTGCCGTATCTGTTTTAATGTAGTTGTAAATTTTTTCTTCGTTGCTCACAAAACTTCCGACTTTCGAAACCGGTAATACTAATTTGTAAGGCTCAGTAAATGACACAGGAATAACACCGAGCTTGTACATCGGGTTTAAAAATTCCAATTCGTCATGCGAAATTCCCAGCACCGCTTCAAGCTGCGCGAATGTAACCTGCTGTCTTACCGCCACCGTATCCACATCATAAAATGTTTTTCTCGGAGCAATCGCCCATAAATTATGTTCAGCGTGATAGCTCATCACATAATTCGCCGCGATAAAAGCAGGAACATATCCTTGTGTTTCTTTCGGAAGAAAAGGACGGATCTCCCAATATGTTTTTTTGCCACCACCCGCGCGACGTATCGCTTTATTCACTGTTCCCGGCCCCGCATTATAAGCAGCAAGCACCATTTGCCAGTCGCCGAACATTTTATAAAGCGCCTGTAGCAATTGACATGCCGCCACTGTTTCAAGATACGGATCGCAACGCTCGTCGACATACGAATTCACTTCCAGGTTGTACATTTTTCCGGTAGAGTACATAAACTGCCAGAGCCCACGCGCGCCAGAACGGGAAGTAGCAGTAGGATTAAGCGCGGATTCAATTACAGCGAGATGTTTTAACTCCAACGGAAGATTGTATTTATCCAATTGCTCTTCAAACATCGGGTAATACAACTCTGAAAGTCCGAGCATACGTTCCACTGATCTGCGGTTGCGGATGGAATATAAATTAATGTACGCCTGTACTTCATTATTATAAACAAGATCAAAAGGCGATTGCGCATTTAATTTTGCGAGACGGGTTTCTACCAATATCGGATCGGCCGGAGGAATAGAATCTTTCGCGAAATGGTATTTATTTCCGTGCTGTGTTTGTGTTTTCGGAATGGAAGCGATGAACGAATTGTGCATCAGGCTATCAAGCATGGCTGCAATCGGATCATCTACAAACATCAGAGAATCCTGCCACTGCGCGTGAAGGCCAATGGAAAATGGTAAGAATGCCAGTAAAAGGAGAAGTTTTCGGCGCATGAAATAAAGCTGGTATGATAAATTCGAGGAAAAACAGAGAATCAGGATACCTCTTTTACAAATATCGGCAGCAAAAGGCAGGTTTCAAGGGCTTTTGTGATGAAATATTTCCTATTGACTGTTAAAAGAGGGAGGATTTCGACTGAGATGGAAATTCTGCAGACGAATTGTCTTAATGACAATACTTTTCTTTGCAATGAAGTATTGCCGCAGAGACGCAGGGCAGCATCGTGAAGTAATTTGTTGCGAATAATAAAGTCAACGCTTGCGGAATACGAAATTTCTTATCATCAAACTCAGCTTTTTCAAAAGGGTTATTTCGCATTTCAAATGCTTGGAAAATTGAGCGGAGAGACTTTAATAGAACACGGATTGGACGGATAAAAACGGATTTTTCTTGGTGTCTAAATGCCTTGGTGTCTAAATGCCTTGGTGTCAAAATAAACTCGTCAGCATTATTTATGCT
>JALYQL010000057.1 GCA_030855855.1 Bacteroidota bacterium
AAACTTTTTAACTGCTCTTCCTCTTCTTCAACTCATCCCTGATGCGTGACGCGCGTTCGTAATTTTCATCAGCGAGTGCTTTGTTCAGCATTTCTTCCAGCTCTTTAACGGTTTTGCGGTTTAATTCCGGGCCTTTTGTGGCTTCAGCCAATAATTCATTTTCCTCCTCATTCGTCAGCTCACCCGCTACTGCTTCTTCAGCAAGCGTTTGCTCCGGCTTTTCATCGTCGAGCACAATTCCGGCCTGGGAAAGAATAAATTCGAAGGTATAGATCGGGCAATTGAAACGAACGGCTAATGCAATTGCATCTGATGTCCGTGCGTCAATTTCCACTTCATTCGTGCCATTGCTGCAGATCAGCTTCGCGAAGAAAATTCCTTCTACGAGATTATAAATGAGCACTTCTTTCAGATCAATGCTGAATGATTCTGCGAAGCTTTTGAAAAGATCGTGTGTAAGCGGACGGCTCGGCGTCATTTTCTCCAGCTCGATCGCGATAGCCTGCGCTTCGAATCCGCCAATGATGATCGGCAGACGACGTTTTCCTTTTGCCTCGCCCAGCACCAGCGCATAAGCACCTGATTGAGTCTGACTATAAGAAAGACCTACGATTTCCAGCTTTGTTTTTTTCATTCCACTGCTCACGGCCGGGAGACTGTGTTAGTAAGATTAATTCTAAAGATAATGAATCGCTTCAAATTAATGATGCGCAGCTTTGAACTTTTTAATGGCTTCGGTCAGCTTCGGAACCACTTCAAACGCATCGCCGACTACACCGTAATCAGCAGCTTTGAAAAAAGGAGCTTCCTTATCTGTATTGATCACCACAATCGTTTTGCTTCCGTTCACGCCGGCCAGATGCTGGATCGCGCCGGAAATTCCGATGGCAATGTATAAGTTCGGACGAATAGCAATACCGGTTTGCCCCACATGCTCATGGTGCGGGCGCCAGTCCATATCCGCGATCGGGCGGGAACAAGCAGTGGCAGCGCCGAGCGAATTTGCAAGGTCTTCTATAATGCCCCAGTTTTTAGCATCCTTCATACCGCGGCCGGCAGAAACTACAAGCTCAGCTTCAGGAAGTGCGATCTTGCTGGTGTCGCGTGTTTTTAATTCTTTCACGGTCACTTTTATTTCCGCGCCGGAAAGATCGACGTTGCTCATCGGAACAATATCGGCGGCGTTATCTGTCAGCTGAACAGGGAAAGAATTCGGCAGCAGTGTAATTATTTTCTTATCAGAATTGATCGTGTAAACAGCAGTGGCTTTTCCGGAGAATGCGGTTTTGCGCACGGAGAATTTTCCGTCTTCTATCGTTGGAAAATCAACCGCACCCGCAACAACACCAGCTTTCAGGCGCACCGATAAACGCGGAGCTACAGACTTGCTCACCAGGTCGTGCGAAAAAACAATGATGTCGGCTCCTTCCATATTGGCAGCATGCTCAAGCGCAATAGCCCACGCACGCGGATTGCCATCCTTCAATTTCGCATCAGAAATAGTAAGCACTTTTTTCGCGCCTGCTTTTCCAAGATCGGCAAGAATGGCTGCATCTGTATCGCCGTCAATAACAGCAGTAACAGTTGTACCGAGCTTGCCTGCAATGTGCGAAGCATAATTAACCGCCTCAAGCGAGCTTTTGCGGATCTTTCCTTTTCCTGCTTCTGTAAAAACGAGTACTGACATATTGATTTACGAATTACGATGTACGAATTACGATTTGGTTGGGCACTTAATTTTATGAATTTTATTTTGTCAGACTGAGTGTTTCGTCAGAAAAAAAGCAATAATTATGAATGAAATTTAATTCTGACTAAATGTATCGAAGGCTGACTAAATTACTTTCGCTTCGTTATGCAGCAAGGATACGAGCTCGTCCATATTATTGGGGTCGATCATTTTCACTGCTTTTCTGCCTTCGCTTGGAGTAAAGCTTTCTACCACAGTGAGTGAATCAGGATTTGTAATTCCAACTACGGTTAATGGTTTTGTTCTAGCTGCCATAATTCCGCGCATGTTTGGAATACGGGCTTCCGCCATTCCTTTCTGGCAGGAAATTACTGCAGGCAATTCCACTTCCAGCACAGCAGTTCCGCCATCAACATCGCATTCAACAGTCGCTGTTGTTCCATTCACATCCAGCTTCGATGCCAATGAAATAAAAGGAAGACTCAGCAGCTCGGCAAGCATTCCGCCAACCATCGAGCTGTTATAATCAATTGTTTCTTTTCCAACAAGGATCAAATCGTAACCTTTATCCTTCGCATAAGCAGCAATCTGTTCCGCCACGAAATACGAATCAGCTGGTTCAGCATCAAGGCGTACCGCATCATCAGCGCCAATTGCCAGCGCTTTGCGGATCATCGCTTCATTTTCTGCCGGCCCAACGTGGATCACAGTCACACTCCCCTCGCCCTTCGCCTCTTTCAACTCCAGCGCACGCACCAAAGCGTACCATTCGTCGTACGGATTGATAATGAACTGAACACCGGCCTTATTGAATTTGGTGTTATTATCAGTAAATGAAATTTTGGCCGTTGTATCAGGAACGTTGCTGATGCCTACGAGTATTTTCATTAGAAAGAGAGTTTGGCGTTTTTAAGGACTGCAAAAATACAAAGAATTGCCGGTTTTCGATTGCCGGTTTTCGATTGATTGAGGATTGTTATACCGCGAATGCTCGCATGGGAAAATTCAGCGAAATCAATTCGATAAGAAAATTCGGTTTAATTATAATTCTTTTCGCCTGAACCGCGACCAGTAAGCCGCTGAGACACCTCTTAATTCCTCTATAGTCATCCCCGTATATGATTCATCATAAAGTTCATATCGTCCGGCATTTATAAACAACTCTCCACCGGGAATTTCATCATCAGGGTGACAAATACAAATTACTTCCACTTCTCCATTCTTCACTTCCGCGCCTGAAATCTCAAACTGAACATCCACAATTTACTGATGATCAGTCATTATCAGTGGAATATCAGTCCACGGTACGAATTCAAACTTCTCTACACTGATCAAACGCAAATAAAAGAAATGGTATTCCGGTTTAATTCTTTCGGCCAGGTAAGTCAACCCGATCTTTAAATTATGTCCGTTTTCATCCGCAATCATTTCCTCTATCCCACCATCATGGAACATTGAAAAAAGGTCTGCAATATCTTCTGACGCGCTCATAAATATTTGATTTAATGTATGCCAATGCAATTACCAACTTAGCTAATCCCTACTTCTCAATCGGCAATCGGCAATTCTCAAATCGACAGTTCATTGAATATACTCTCCATCCGCACCTTTTTCAATATTCAAACGAAAGCCAGGAAAAAGAACCGAGGATAAATAAAAAGAAAGTCCTGCAATTCCACCACCTAAAATGAGTGTGATGACTATATCAGCAGTTTCACTTGTTACCCTGAATGATTGAACAAGAGAAAGCAAAGTCAGCAAGGCACACAGCCTGTAAGCCGGTGCTTCATACCGCGCAATCTGAACGAAAAAAAGAAGGTTCATGATCGGAACAATCAGCACCATGATCAATAAAGCCGGTTTGCCGCTTGTAAGCGAAATTCCGAAAACCACGAGCATTTTCAGCACCATCGTAACAGCCAGCAAAACCAGCAACACTACCTGCGCAACTTTATATTTTTTCTCCCGCTCCGCTGTAACTGTTCCGTTAATAGCCTGCGCAATTGATTTTTTATCAAAGTAAATCAGAGAAAGCTCATCGTAAATCTGACGATCAGTTTTACCGTCCTGCCGACCAAACACAACAGCTTTTTTAAGCGCTTTTCTATCTATGGATTTTTTACTCATTTTCAGGATTTAATTATCTCTGTTCTTTGGGCGTGCCACAAGGTGAACGTGCTTTCCGCTTTTACAAGGTAACCGCTGCAATCACTCACGCAAATATCCCCGCACAAACCTCAAAGATCGCCGCGCACTTGCCCGCGGAGCCCTTTGAGGTTCCAACGCACGAAAATCTTTTTAAATGGGTTATCTATGACATTAACAATTATTCGAAAAAGACCCTTTTAAACCGAAAATAAAGAGAAACTCCCAGGCAAAAAATGGCAATAATAAATATGATCATGTTCCAATGCCATTTTCCGGGAGGGCCCGGAACAATCTCAAATTTCAATAAGCCGATCAGCCTATTTGTATCCGCGTCATTTTCAAAATAATAGACTCCTATCAGGTCATTTTGTTTTACAAGATTATTTTGAGTCACGTCGTATGCATGAAAATGAACCGGGTCAAAGCCATCCTGGTCATTTAAATTCATACGGGCTACTTCTTGCTTATTCTGATTAATAAAAACCACCTGTTTTTCCACACCGGATGAACGAGTGCAGTGACGATTATAAAAAGTAAAAGTGTTATTGCTATTTTTTGCAGTAATGCGAACCAAAGGGACTTCCGGCTGAGGATTTGAAATATTATCTGCGTAAATTAAACTATCGTTCGAATAAAGCTGCCAGTTTGTAATAGTGTCCGCCTTACAAAATGTACCCGAACACAGGCCAATAAGCAGTATGAGTAGTTTTCCTTTGATCATAATCTGGCTATAACCCAAAAAGAAATTTCTCCTATCCACATGCTTTGTTACACCTTCCTTCTTTTTTTACACCTTCATCGGTAATCCGGCAATCGGTAATCCGGCACCGAAGGCGTCCCCTTGGGATAATCGGTAATCTGTAATCGGTAATCTGTAATTTTTTTTCACGGTTGATCAAAATCAACAACTACCTTCTCCGTAACCGGGTGCGATTGACAAGTAAGAATATATCCGTTATCCAGCTCTTCCTGCGACAGCGCAAAATTGTGGTCCATCGTCACTTTTCCTTCCATCAGTTTCGCGCGGCAGGTGCAGCATACTCCTCCCTGGCAGGCAAAAGGCACATCCATTCCCGCATCCAGCGCTACATTCAGAATCGGTTTTCCGTTAGAGGCAAGATCGAATTCTACTTCTTCACCATCGAGAATGACAGTGACTTTACTCTGAATAATTTCTTTCACCGCGCTTTGTTCTTCGGCAGCTTTTACAGCAGCTTCTACAGCAGTAAAATATTCAATGAGAATTTTCTTAACATCCACTTTCAGGTCCGCCAAAACCACTTTCACATTTTCCATCATCGGTCCCGGACCACATATAAAAAACATATTGTCGGCGTTCAGGTTCACGTGTTTTGCAACAAGCGATTTTACTTTGTCGGGCATTAAAATTCCGCGGCACAATTCATCCACATCTTCGCCGCAATGTTCAAGAATATGATGCACTTTCAATCGCTCCGTATTGGCGGCAGCAAGTGTATCAAGCTGTTTTTTGAAAATGATCGCAGCTTCATCGCGGTTGCCGTAAAACAAAATTATTTTGCTTTCAGGCTCGCTTTGCAAAACGGTTTTAATGATCGACAGCATCGGAGTAATTCCGCTTCCGCCGGCAAACAACACATAATTCTTTTTATTCGTCGGACTCAATGGCGAATGGAAATTCCCCATCGGCGTCATCACGTCCATTTCATCACCTGCTTTCAGCGAATCATTAATAAAAGTCGAAGCGCGGCCATCTTTCACCTTTTTCACCGCCACACGCAGCTCACGATCTGCAACCGGGCTTGTGCAAAGCGAATACGAACGGCGCAATTCCTCACCATTAACAGTCAGCTTCAACGTCAGGTATTGACCTTGTATATATTTGAATTCTTCTTTTACATTCGCGGGCACATCAAAAACCACGGAAACACAATCAGCAGTCTCACGGGTAATTTCAGCAACTTTTAAACGGTGAAAACGGGCCATAAATCAGGTTTTAAGAGGCGCAAAAATAGGAAAAAGAATGTGCCAATCTGCTAAGGTGTTAATCTGATATTGCCTCAGTTTCAATTTTAAATCCCTGGCTTCTGAGCAGTTTTTAATCGAAATAAATAATCCGCGCAATCTGCGTAATCTGTGGCAAAAATGAGCGTAATGCCACAGATTACCCAGATTTCACAGATTTACAAAAGAAGGATTGTTCAAACTGATACACTGCTGATTTGAAGGTTTAGGAGCAGAATCATTTCTTTTTCTATAAGCATTGTTCCGGCTTTACGTTACAAGTCCTCTCCTGCCGCTTGTCATACTGGTTCCACGCAGGAGAATGTATCGAAGTGTGACAAGCGACAGGATCCGGGCTTTCCACTGCAATCCGGGCTATTTCAGAAGTTTTATCCGTTTTTATCTGGCGCATCCCTGCCTGCGCCACATTCAAAGTGCTGGTTATTAAATTTGATTGCTTCGGCAGGCAGGCGTGTCGCATCTCATCCAGCACTTCTTACAGCATCTTTCCTCAGGAATACTTATATTTGTATTCCCAGAAAATCACTCTCCAAATGACCGAAAACACCATTCAATTCGAAGATATTTTCAATTCCAAGATCGATAAAGGCGAATTTATTGAGCCCAAAGACTGGATGCCCGAGAAATACCGTAAAACACTCATCCGCCAGGTTTCACAACATGCGCATTCTGAAATTATCGGAATGCAGCCCGAAGGAAACTTTATCACCCGCGCCCCAAGCCTTCGCCGCAAGGCCGTGCTGCTTGCCAAAGTGCAGGATGAAGCCGGACATGGACTTTATCTCTACAGCGCTGCCGAAACCCTTGGCATCAGCCGTATGGAGCTGAACGAACAATTGCATACCGGCAAAGCAAAATATTCCAGCATTTTTAACTACCCGACCTTAACATGGGCCGATATGGGCGCTGTGGGCTGGCTGGTAGATGGTGCCGCAATCATCAACCAGGTTATGTTGCAGCGTACTTCTTACGGGCCTTATTCGCGCGCCATGGTACGCATTTGTAAAGAAGAAAGCTTTCATCAGCGCCAGGGATACGAGATCATGTGCGTGCTGGCAAAAGGAACGGAAGAACAAAAAGCAATGGCACAGGATGCGCTCAACCGCTGGTGGTGGCCTTCGATCATGATGTTTGGTCCGCCGGATGCTGAATCAAAAAACAGCGCCGATTCAATCCGCTGGAAAATCAAACGTGAAACGAACGACGCGCTTCGCCAGAAATTTATCGATCGCACCATAGGCCAGGCAGAATACCTGGGATTACAGATCCCCGACAAAGATTTAAAATGGAATGAAGCCCGCGGCCACTACGATTACGGCCAGATCGATTGGGCAGAATTCAACAACGTCATCGCCGGCAACGGAATCTGTAATAAACAACGCATCGCCAATCACATCAAGGCCCACGAAGAAGGAAAATGGGTCCGCGAAGCCGCAACAGCCTACGCGAAGAAAAAAGCCGCCAAAGAAGAGAAAACAATGGTAGCGTAAAAAAATTACCAATTATCGGATTACCAATTACCAATTAAAAATGTCGCGAGCATCGCGACACAACAATCGGAACTCAATTACCAGATCACCAGATTATTAAATTACCAATTAAAAATGTCGCGAGCATCGCGACACAACAATCGGAAATCAATTACCAGATTACAAGATTATTAAATTACCAAATTAAGATGAGCACAGAAACTCAGTTTCCCCTCTGGGAAGTTTTCGTTCAGTCAAAATCAGGAACCCCGCATAAACATGCCGGAAGCGTGCATGGCGCCGACAGGGAAATGGCCTTGCAGAACGCACGCGATCTTTATTCACGTCGCAACGAAGGCACAAACATCTGGGTCGTTCCTACGGTGATGATCACCGCTTCAAGTCCGGAAGACCAGGGCGCATTCTTCGAGCCTGCGAATGATAAAGCGTATCGCCATCCTACTTTTTACGTCATTCCAGAAGGAGTAAAATATCTGTAAGCCATGAACAAGCAGGAAGCTTTACTTGATTACGTGCTCCGCCTCGGTGATAATTCACTGGTCGCCGGCCATCGTCTTTCCGAATGGTGCAGCAAAGGCCCGTTCCTTGAAGAAGATATTGCAATGACGAATATCGCGCTGGATTATGTAGGCGCATCAAGAATACTTTTGACCTATGCAGGCGTTGTTGAAGGAAAAGAAAGATCGGAAGATGATTTTGCTTATTTCCGTACGCATATCCATTTCAAAAACGCATTGTTGCTGGAGCAGCCCAACGGAGATTTCGCAGTGACGATGGCGAAGCAATTTTACTATTCGGTTTTCAATTATCTTCTCTATACCGAATTGCAAAAAAGCAAGGACGAAACATTAGCCGGCTTCGCAACAAAAGCGTTGAAAGAAGTGACCTATCATGTGCGCCATGTGAATGAATGGGTTTTGCGTTTGGGCGATGGCACAGAAGAAAGTCACGCAAGGATGCAAAAAGGAATTGACGACTTGTGGAAATACACGGACGATCTTTTTGCAACAACAGAAGGTGATACGCTTCTGCAGGCAGAAGGAATTATTCCGGATGTTCCTGCATTAAAATCAAAATGGCTGGAGATGATCTCCGAAGTAGTACAGCGCGCTACTTTGACTATGCCGGATGTAAATGCATTCCAGCATAAAGGAAGCCGCGAAGGAAAACGCACAGAACATCTGAGCTATATCGTAGAAGAAATGCAATCCATCGCACGGGCTTACCCGGGAGCGAAATGGTAAGCCGCAGATTTCGCAGATTACACAGATTATGAGATCACCTTTATATCGGTGATGAAAGTGTTATAGGAAATTTTATTCCAAACCAGATAAAATGTCAGTAGAAAACAAGCTGCTTAAATCTGCTGAATCTTTAGCTACTGAATCTGCGGCGTGGGAGATCCTGAAAGAAGTTGTTGATCCTGAAATCCCCGTGCTTACAATCATGGACATGGGCATTTTGCGTGATGTGAAAGCCGATGAAAATGGCATTGAAGTAACTATCACACCAACTTACAGCGGATGTCCGGCGATGGAAATGATCGCAGAAGAAATTAAATCTGCGCTTTCTAAAAAAGGTTTCTCAAATGTTACGATCAAATCAGTGTTGTCGCCGGCATGGACAACAGATTGGATCACAGAAGAAGGAAAAGCAAAATTGTTCAAATATGGCATCGCTCCACCTGCGCATTCTACAGCAGACAAGGGCGCATTGCTTGGAAATCCGAAATCTGTTAAATGTCCGCAATGTAAATCGGAACATACTGAAATGATTTCCAATTTTGGTTCGACGGCTTGTAAAGCTTTGTGGAAATGCCTGGATTGTAAAGAGCCGTTTGATTATTTTAAGTGTATCTGAAAAATAATTACCAATTATCCCAAGGGGACGCCTTCGGGGCCGGATTACAAATTACCAATCAAAAACTTTCCGGTGCATTGGTGATAAATTTTAAGAGGAGATTATGATAGTAGAAACTCCGCAAATTCGTTACAAACGCATCCCTGCATTCATTTTACTTTTTGGAATATTCAGTGGACTATTTGTGTCCTTAAATTTTGTCCTGTTCAAATTCATTGGTCTTTGGGCAGTTATTACGCTTTTGTTAATGTGGATTGTCACCATGTTCTTATTAAATAAATCTTACCGGTATTTTATTTTAGCTGATTTGAAAATTTTAATTGCTTTTCTTATTGGCATTCCGATTTATTTTATTGCTTTCTTAATCATGGACTATTTTTCACATTTTGACAGCACTATTCATGATACGAATCACGGAATAGTTGATCTCTGCCAGGATACTTTTATAAGTTCGCTTTCGATATCTGCTTTGTTTGCATTTATCTTCTTGCCCGTTTACCAATTGATCACGAATACCGTTACGCGTAGAAAGAAGAAACCGGCGGAAAATCTGTAGGGAAACTTCAAACTATTTTTCATCCACAATCGAGCATTTTCAACTCTTCCAAGGAAACTTTCCTTCACACACGTGGAAACCCCAAAAAACCGGTAATTGTCCCGATAATTATCGGGAGGTAATTGATAATTTTACCCCATGCCAATTCTATCATTCCTCTTCAGCATCCTTTTCTTCGTTCCATTGACGTCTGCATTTTTCGCGTGTAGCCTCGGAAGATCGTTCTGGAAATGGTTCGCAATCGGCTGCGTGCTTCCGCTTGTGTCCGTTTTTATCCTCTGGTTTCTTCCTGAGATCAAAGAGAAAAAAGCGTTTGCTTGGTAAGCTGATTCTTTTTGTCCCGAAATCTCCAAGCTGCGATTTCAAGGGTTATATTTGCTCATACCAAAGGCATCCTTTGGGGTTAATAAAAACCTATGAGCACACCCACAATTCTCACCGAAACACAAGGCCACGTCGCGATCATCAAACTGAATCGCCCGGATAAATTTCACAGCTTTAACCGTGAAATGGCGCTCGGACTTCAGGCTGCATTAGATGAAGCCGCTGCAGACGACAACATCCGCGCAATTCTTTTAACAGCAAGCGGAAAGGCATTCTGCGCCGGACAAGATCTTGGTGAAGCAATCGACGAAAGTGGTCCGGGAATTGAAAAGATCGTTCAGGAACATTATAACCCGATCATACTCCGTCTGCGCAAAATCGAAAAGCCAATCATCTGCGCAATTAACGGCGTGGCAGCAGGCGCCGGTGCAAGCATTGCAATAGCATGCGATATTCTCGTCGCTGGAGCTTCAGCCACATTCATACAGGCATTTTCAAAAATTGCATTAATACCAGACAGCGGCGCAACATTTATTCTGCCGAAGCTCGTCGGTTATCAACGTGCAATGGCTTTGATGATGCTCGGCGATAAAGTGTCTGCAACAGAAGCGTTCCAGATGGGAATGATCTATAAAGTAACCGAAGACGATCTGCTGATGGAAACCGCTTTGGGAATTGCAAAACAACTTTCCGAAATGCCGACAAAAGCATTAGGATTAACAAAACGATTGCTCAACGAAGGAATCAATAATTCACTCGAACAGCAGCTCATCCGCGAAGGACAGGAACAGGTTGTAGCCGCCGCAACAGCAGATTTCAAAGAAGGAATCACAGCATTCATGGAAAAAAGAAAAGCTGTTTTTACTGGAAAATGATCCGGTGCGATGTACGAATTACGAATTATCCCGAAGGGACGCCTTCGGTGCGATGTACGATTTGAAACAAAGAAACTCCCTACTGATCACTGACTACTGACCACTGACTACTGACTACTGATCACTGACTATTGACTACTGACTACTGACCACTCACTACTGACCACTGACTACTGAGAAACTGATTATGAACAAGGAAACTATTATCGGAGTAATTGGTTCCGGTGCTATGGGAAGCGGAATTGCGCAGGTTGCGGCGGCGGCGGGACATGCTGTTGTGCTGATGGACAGCAATGCTGAACAATTGCAAAAAGCAAAAAAAAATCTGCGTGCAACGCTTGATAAGCTTGCTGAAAAAGGAAAGATAACAAAGGATACTGCAAATGAAATTTTCGCAAGAATAACGTTTGCAGAAACCATCGCAGAATGCAGCAAATGCGGATTGGTCATTGAAGCGATCATCGAAAATCTTGCTGTTAAACAAGTAGTCTTTACCGAACTTGAAAAAGTAGTGTCGCAGGATTGCATTCTTGCGTCCAACACTTCATCGCTTTCGATCACATCTATTGCTTCGGCCTGCGCAAATTCATCGCGTGTGATCGGAATTCATTTTTTCAATCCTGCGCCGGTGATGCCGCTGGTGGAAATTATTCCAGGCATTTCAACAGACACAAAATATATTTTAGACTGCAAAGCATTAATTGATGGCTGGGGAAAAAGCACAGTGATCGCAAAAGATTCTCCGGGATTTATTGTGAACCGTGTGGCAAGATCTTATTATGGCGAATCCATCCGCATTTACGAAGAAGGCATCGCTGATTTTGCAACGATCGACTGGGCGATGAAACATTCCGGCGGATTTAAAATGGGTCCGTTTGAATTAATGGATTTTATCGGCAACGATATTAATTTTAAAGTCACAGAAACTGTGTGGGAACAATTTTTCTACGAGCCGCGGTTCAAGCCATCACTTACGCAAAAACGATTGTTTGAAGCAAAACATTTCGGGCGTAAATCCGGAAAAGGATATTATGATTATTCCGAAGGTGCAAAAATGCCGGCGCCGCTGGAAGACACTAATCTCGCCTCGCAGATATTCTTCCGCGTGTTGGCGATGCTCATCAACGAAGCTGCAGACGCGCTTTACCTCGGCCTCGCTTCAAGAGATGATATCGACACTGCCATGACAAAAGGTGTGAATTACCCGAAAGGACTTTTAAAGTGGGCAGATGAACTGGGTGTTGAACCTGTGTATGAAAAGCTGAAAGAGCTTTACGAAGAATATGGTGAAGACCGATATCGCCCCTGCGTGCTGCTTAAGCGAATGGCAAAAACAGGAGTTTCCTTTTATTAAACCTTGAATTTTTTCCTTGTACATTGAGCATTGTATATTTGACATTGAGCATTTTTTTCTTTGCTGTTCATGTTAAAATAAATGATATAAATTTTCGTTTTAATATCACAGTATCTTTTCCCCGTTTCCTGCGTTATTAATACATTCACTGACAAATTATATGCGGAAGATTTTTCAGATCATCCTTTTTTTCCTTTGCACTTCTTCCCTCTCCGCGCAGGTGAATGATAAATTCATTGCTGCTTCTAACGGATTAAAGTCAAACACAAAGCTCATTCAGCAGTTTACCATCCCGCAAGCCGAAGCCGGCCGGCGTTTACTTGTACTTGAAGTTCCGTTTTCTTCTGCTGCATTTCTTTCTCCGCTCCTTGCCCGCGTAGCAAAAGGAAAGCTCATCGAAAAAGTGCAGCTGATCTACACCACCTTCCGCGAGTCGCAAAGCTTCGACCAGCAGAAATTAAACCAACAACGTCTGCATAATTTAGAGACTATTTTGCCTGATGCCTTTTCAAATTCTTATACAGAATGGGAACTCATCGGTCAGACAGGCGCAACAAATCCGGAAGAAGGAAAAAAATATTTCCATGGTTTTATCATCACGTGGCGTCCCGAATCTTCAAGCACATTGCTTAAAGAAGAAATCAGCCTGCTGGATTCACTTTTTTTGCCAAAGATCAGTCGTGATGAATCTGATGGAAGCAAAACGCCGAAAGATCCGGTAACAGATAAAATGCGGATTCTCACCAATAAAGATGGCACCACTACGATCTTAAACCGTGACATTCCGGAAGACAGCTTGTGGCGTTACATCAAACCTTCCGGCGAGGGTTTTTCTGTTGTGAATGCGAAATGGGGTGATACGGCACATACCATTGTAATTGTTGATGAAAGAACATCGGAAGGCGTCAAACGCAAACGAACCTGGAAGCTGGAAGATCATTTCAGTGATACGCCGGTAGTAGGAATGGATGTTTTGCTGAGTAATCCTGACTCAGTCGTTACAATGGTCTTACGCAGAAATCCCTGGACAAATATGGTGCTTGTATCAGATGTAACCGGCAGCATGTCGCCTTATACCGCCCAGGTGATGGTTTGGGTGCCGACAGGACTTGCAAACGGGCGTTGCGCAGGATTTGTTTTTTTCAACGACGGGGATAGTAAGTCAACAAATCAAAAAGACGTTGGAAAAACCGGTGGCATTTACAGCATCCGCACACAATCGCCGGACAGTGTGTATCGCACGGTGAAAGAAACAATGAGCAATGGGAATGGCGGAGATCTTCCAGAAAATCCTGTTGAAGCGACTATTTATTCCATCAAACGCTTTAAGCCAAACACGGAAATAATTCTCATCGCTGATAATTTTTCCCCACCGCGTGATCTTGAACTTTATGAGAAGATCACACGTCCGGTACACATTATTCTTTGCGGCGCAAGAGGAACTGTAAATCCTGATTATCTTTTTCTCGCCAGGCAAACACACGGAAGCGTTCACACTTTACACGAGGACATCACCACGCTCGACCAGATGAAAGACGGCGACACGATCGTGATTGAAGGCAAAACATATTTATTGAAGGATGAACATTTTATTTGTTTGAATACTTTTTCGCAGTATTAATTTTAGAAAAAGCTTTGCAATGCTAATACTCAATACCCAATACCCACATGATGCAAAATGATCTTCCAGAAAAAGTCGTTTCCAAAATGTACGACGGCGATTGGTTCAGCCAGTGGCTGGGAATTGAACGTGTAAAAGTGTCAGCAGGAAATTGTGTGCTGAAAATGACCGTGCGAAAAGAAATGCTTAATGGTTTTGGTATCGCGCACGGCGGGATTACTTATTCACTTGCCGACAGCGCCCTGGCTTTCGCTTCAAATTCACATGGAAGAATGGCGGTTTCGGTGGAGACTTCCATTTCACACACTGCCCAATTGCACGAAGGTGATGTGATCATTGCTACAGCGGAAGAAATAAGTATTTCAAATAAGATCGCGGTATACCAGGTTAAGGTGATCAATCAAAAGAATGAAACTGTCGCGCTTTTCAAAGGAACTGTTTACAGG
>JALYQL010000074.1 GCA_030855855.1 Bacteroidota bacterium
AGGTGCCTGTGAATAAATGGTACGAAGTAATCGGTGAACAAACGATTGCAGACGCTATCTTAGACCGAATCATTCACGATGCGCATCGGCTGGAACTCAAAGGTGATTCCATGCGTAAAAGGAAAACTAAATTAGATCTGGAAAATCCGGAAAACGACAACTAAAAAAATGAACCACATCAACCGGAAACTTAGCACTTTTTTCATCTCAATAATGCAGTCAACTTCAGGTGGTCAATTTGCAACGGAATAAGGTGGTCAGTTTGCTCGGAATATCCAATAAACACGCAAAAGCAGGCTTGATAAAAAGTCTTTTCATCGGTTAAAAATAATGAATGATTTGAAGAGTAAACATAGAGAAACAATAGGATAAATCAGGCGAATCTGTTTTATACTGAAGCGCATCAATACCGTTATATTCTGATTCTCATTGAGGGATTATTTGTAAAAACTATTGACATCTATTTTTTTGCAAAGAATAAATACCCAATCAAGGGTATTGGCATTTAATCCGGCAATGGGCACTTTTGCAGTATTAAATAAATTCTTACTAATGAAATCTTTTTTCTCCTCAATTGCGCTTTTTATGCTCTTAGCCTGCGCGGCGCCTATAGCACAGGCGGCTTCAATAAAAGGTATATTGCTCTCTTCTGACAACAAAAGTCCCTTACCATTCGCTTTGATAAGTTGTACTCCCGGAGTAAGCCAATATGCAGATCTGAATGGCCAATTTACTTTCTCTGGCCTTACTGCGGGACAGTATTCTTTATCTGTTTCTTTAATGGGTTACGAAAAGCTTGATACTTTGATTATACTTAAGGGAGATGAAGAGGTAGTCGACCTGGGTTCGCTTTCACTTTCTTCAAGTAACATCCAGATGCCCGAAGTAATAATCTCCCATTCTTTGTATAATTATAATAACCGGTATGTGGGTAGTAACGCTGTTATCAGCAAGCAAGATCTTGAGCGTGTGCAACCTCTTGGCTCGGAAGAAGCGCTTAAAAAAGTAGCAGGCGTAAATGTATCTGGTGATATGGGAATTTCCAATCGTCTGAACGTCGGTATCCGTGGTTCATACCCACGACGCTCTGGAAACATTATGCTTCTTGAAGATGGAGTACCGATTGCACCGGCACCGTATCTCGCACCAGAAGCTTATTACAATCCTCCGTCCGACCGGCTCGATGGTATTGAAATAATAAAAGGCGCTGACATCGTTACGCTCGGCGGAAACAGCAGCTACGGCGCCATTAATTACATTACAAAGCGCCCACCGCTAAAGCCAACAGTAAGTTTGTCTTTAGTTGGCGGAGCGAATGGCTACAATTCACAGTTTCTGACTTACGGCGGAACCTGGAACAATGTAGCTGCTGAATTCCAGGTGCTGAATAAATCATTTGATGGTTTTCAGGACAATTCGCAGTCGGATATTTTTAATACGACAGCTAAAGTGTATGCTGATCTCGGTACAAAAACCTCCGTCTACATGAAAATTAACTATCACCAGGAAAATTCAAAAGCGACCTATAGTGCACTCACACCGTACACGTTTAATAAAGACCCACGTCAGAATCCTTTTGATTCGGATGACCTGATGTCGAAGCGTTATGCTGCCGATTTCGGAATAAACCGTAAGCTCGGAAAATCAGCATGGCTTACTTCAAAACTTTACGCATCGCAATTTACGCGCGATTGGTGGCGCCAGGAAAATACATTAGTGCTGGCTTCCAATGTAAAAAACTATGTAGGAGAAAGTATTTATAATAATCATTACAGCTACCTCGATGGAGAAACGTTTGGAAGTAATGATTGGGTGCGTGTCGGAAAAATTGCATTCGGGAATGAGAGTACCAAGGCGCGCAACCGCACATTTAAAGTTGCAGGCGTACAGGAAACATTTAATTACGAATGGAAAGCAGGTGAAGTTGAAGGTCGCCTCGAAATCGGTGCCCGCGGTCATTGGGAAGTCTTCAATAATATTGAGATCAAAAACGATTCATCCCGCTTTTCAAGAAGTGGAAAGATTGAAAAGGATGAAAAGTTTATTCTCGGCGCATATTCGGCGTTTGTGAAAAATACATTCCGCTACAAGCGCATTACTTTCGCTCCGGCTGTTCGTTTTGAAACTGTAACCATGCGTAAATTCGATCTGAAAGCAATTGCATTGGACCCGAACAATGATGGCAGCCGCAATTACAAAAGCGTGCCAAATACATTCACTTCTTTTGTTCCCGGGGCAACATTCGCTTATGCAATTCTCGATAACGAAAAGCATAACATGAGCTTATACGCAGGTGCATATCGTGGATATACCGCGCCTACCTCTGAAGCCGGATTTTTGAATGTTGAGGATGAGGTGGTGAGCGCGGCGGCAACCAATGATGATGTGAATATGAAACCGGAAACCAGCTTCAATTACGAAGGTGGAGTTCGCGGAACACTTGCAAAAGACCTTGTGTTCGGACAAGCAGCTTATTTCAACAATACAATTACAAATTTTTATTCTGCCGGACGTAATGAAGCGTTTCAATCTCTCGGATCAGTAAATATTTCCGGAGTGGAAGTGGCTGGTTCATTAAATTTGCATAAGCTGTATAAAAATGAAAAGCATAAACTTGTGCTTGGATTTTCTACTACTTTCATGCAGGGAAAAGTGTTAAGTGGTCGTCTCAAGGACAGTGACTTGCTGAACGCGAAACATACTGATGCAACAAAGCAGGAACTTATCGACAAAATCAATACTGAGCGGAACGGATATGATGTTTATTTTGCTTCATCAACCGGTTCGGACAGCCTGGTTACACGAGAACTTACAACAAGCGACTTCAGCTCTGTTAAACGCCTTGACCTTAAATTCGGGGAAGATGGAATCAGTTCCAATACAGTTCCATATCTGCCGGGAACAATGTTCAACGTCGGTCTTGCTTATTCATTCCGTGGTTTGACAATCAGCACAAATTATAATTACATAGGAAGCCAGTACACCGATTATCTCAATATGAATAATGAAACAGCAGAAGGTGCAATAGGTAAGCTGGATGCGTTTTCAACGATTGATGCAACGGTGTCCTATTCCTTCAATTATTCGGCAAAACCGTGGCTTAAGGGATGTTCTTTCTTTGTTGCAGGCAAAAATCTCACCAATGAAGTTTACAAAGCATCACGCCTGCACCGTTTTTCTTCCGGAATTATGCCGGGAGGTTTCCGCCAGGTAAACGCAGGTATTAAGTTCAGCTTCTGAAAACCGGGACTCTAAAATTTTATTTGTGTTTGGATTACAATGAAAGACATTATTCGCAAGGATAATGTCTTTCGGTTTTTGCCGGTGATTCTCCGGAAATGTGCCCTATTGAGATTGAAGTCTTTGATTTTGAAAATTGCTTGTGCCTTGAACTCCAATAGACATATCCGTATTTACTCGCGTCAGCAAAACTTTATTGATCCGGTGAGTTTATTCATACAAAATATAATCGCACAGGACACTGTCTATGCACAGGGGCTTGGATTGTGCCTGATAAAAAGTACCCGCTCACCAGCAACGAGCTCGATGCAATTAAAAAAAGTGTGAGGTATTTGAAATGAGCTATCGTGCCGGTTTGCTTCATACTTATTCAAAGCTAAACAAAGCAAGCACAAAAAGAAAAAGCGCCATCTTAACGACGACGCTTTTCTCCAATCTAATAACTCAAAACGTTAAACTCATTTAACTACTTGTTTAACTAAATCAGCAGCTTCCTGCAATTGAATAGCAGAGAAAACTTTTAATCCTGAATCAGCAATGATCTTTTGTGCTTCTATTGCATTTGTTCCCTGCAGACGTACGATGATCGGAACCTGGATATTGCCGATGTTCTTGTACGCATCCACAATTCCCTGCGCCACGCGATCGCAACGCACAATTCCACCGAAAATATTGACAAGGATCGCTTTTACATTTGTATCGCGCAGAATGATGCGGAATGCCTGCTCTACTCTCGCGGCGTTGGCTGTTCCGCCTACATCAAGGAAATTCGCAGGATCAAATCCGGCAAGTTTGATAATGTCCATCGTCGCCATTGCAAGTCCTGCACCATTTACCATACAACCAACGTTTCCGTCAAGCTTCACGTAATTGAGGCCATAGCTTCCTGCTTCCACTTCTGTCGGATCTTCTTCGCTTGTATCACGCATTTCCGCAATTTCCGGGTGGCGGAATAATCCGTTTCCGTCAACAGTCACTTTTGAATCGACAGCGATGATCTTTGAATCGGATGTTTTGAGAACAGGATTGATCTCAAACATGCTTGCATCGATCGCATCATACGTATTGTAAATTGAACGGATGAATTTGATCATATTCTTAAAAGCTTCTCCGCTTAATCCGAGATTAAAAGCGATGCGGCGGCACTGGAAATCGCGCAGTCCTACTTTCGGATCAATTTCTTCATTGAAGATGAGCTCAGGCGTATCGTGTGCAACACCTTCAATATCCATTCCACCCTGCGGCGAATACATAATGACGGTACGGCCTTTTGCACGGTTGAGCAGCACGCTCATGTAAAATTCAGCAGGCTTTTCAGCGCCGGGATAATAAACATCCTGCGCGATGAGCACTTTATTTACTTTTTTACCTTTTTCGCCGGTCTGGGCAGTGATGAGGAAATTGCCGAGAATATTGGCAGAAAATGTTTTTAC
>JALYQL010000147.1 GCA_030855855.1 Bacteroidota bacterium
TCAATGAACTTTCCGATGCGGCTGCAATGAATGCAAATGCCAACAGGAATAAATCGAAAAGCATTTTGAACGATTTGGATCCCGCAATGGCCGACCAGGTGAAAGCAGTTGTAACAGCTGATCAGTCGGGAAATCCTTCGGTGGCAAGAACCGGAAATCCGACAGGAGCACAAACAACAGGAACACAAACGGGAGCTGAACCAACCGGCACACAAACAACAGGAACTCAAACCGGAACCGAGCCAACGGGCACACAAACAACCGGAACACAAACCGGAACTGAGCCAACGGGCACACAAACAACCGGAACACAAACAGGAACCGAGCCAACCGGCACACAAACAACCGGAACGCAGCCAACAACCACCGCAACTCAAACCAGTGGAAGCAATCCATCTTCCGTCACAAATCGTCTTGCACCCGGCGAACAATTAAAATTAGCTGCACCATCAACAACAACCACCGCTCCGACAATTGCAGTGAATCCATCATTGCCGGAAGGTTTGGTTTACAAAGTACAGATCGGCGCTTTCCGCAATCCGATCTCTGCTGCGATCTATAACGGAATTTCTCCTGTTACCGCAGAAACAACCGCGTCAGGACTCACACGTTATACCGCAGGTCTCTTCAAACAATTTGTTAATGCAGATGCTGCAAAAGCAGAGATACGCGCGTTAGGTTATAAAGACGCTTTTGTTGTTGCATTCTATAACGGCAAACGAATTTCAATTGATGAAGCAAGACGCATGACGGGTGAACCTGTTATTGCATTCACGCAAACCGGAACACAACCAACAACTACAGGTACTCAGCCAGCAACTACCGGAACACAACCAACAACAACAGGAACACAACCCACAACAACCGGAACACAACCGGCAACAACAGGAACAGAACCAGTAGCTACATCTGCAACATCGAATCCGAACGCGGCGAAAACCACGGATGTAAAAGAGCTCAAAGGTTTGTTCTACACGGTGCAGGTAGGCGTTTATAAAAATGAAGTAAGCAAAGCAAAGCTCAAAAATCTTCCTGATCTCGTAAGCGAACGTGCTAATGGATTTATCCGCTATTCATCCGGAAAATACTGCACTGCCGAATCTGCAGCTGGTGCAAAAAACAATGCAGTGTCTAAAGGAATCGCTGATGCATTTGTTACTGCTTATTACAACGGAAAACGCATTTCTGTTTCCGAAGCAAAAGTACTTGAAGCAACGGGAGTAACACCGTGCCAGGGAGGAACAACTCCTACAACAGTCGTCAGTGGGCAGTTGTCAGTGGGCAGTGGACAGTCGTCAGTGGGCAGTGGTCAGTCGTCAGTGGGCAGTGGTCAGTTGTCAGTAGGCAGTGGGCAGGCTCCGGTGGTTAGTGAGCCGGTGACGACGCAGCCAACAACAACAACAACAACAACTCAGCCTGCAACTACAACAACACAACCACAAACCACAAACAACAAACAACAAATAACAACATCTCCTCCCGTTCCGCAAACAGGCCTCGTATTCAGCGTTCAGATCGGCGCTTTCCGTGATGAAGTTCCGGTGGAGATTGCTAACCAGTTTTTGCAGCTGGCATCCAAAGGTGTGAAAAATTATTTCGATGAGTCAACCGGGCTTACTGTTTACCAGGTTGGTGTTTGTATGAATAAAGAAGAGGCGGACGCATTCCGTTCGGAAGCAGTTGCAGTTGGAATTACCGACGCCTTCATTGTGGCTTTCAAGGATGGAAAGAAAATTACAATGGAAGAAGCTATGGAATTATTGGGCAATTAATAGAGTGAAATTTTGTATTTTTACACTGTTAATTATACTGGATTTTTAACCATGGATATTTCATCTAATTACCACACCGAAACAGAAGAGCGCGTTGCAACGAAGGAGAAGGTAACTCCTTTGAATGATCTTATTCTTTACAACGACGACTTCAATACATTCGATCACGTAATTGTTTCTCTTTGCGAGATCTGTGATCACGACAAAATTCAGGCGGAACAATGCGCTCACATCATCCACTTCAAAGGCAAGTGCGGCGTTAAACGTGGAACGGCACGTGAATTGCAACCTATGTGCGAGGCGCTTCTCGATCGTGGCTTGTCTGCTAAGATTGAATAAAGGTTCCTCAAACATTTTGAGCTATGAATTGGGGAAATCGTGGAAGAAAATCCCCAATACGGCCATTTGATAAATCTTTACGCCTTATGAAAACCAAATTATTTTTTTCAATTTCTCTCCTGATCTTAACTTTCAATTCCTGCACAAAAGTGCCGATCACGAATCGCCGGCAATTCAATCTTTTGCCCGAAAGCGAATTGATGTCGATGAGTCTTACTGAATACAATAAATTTCTTGCTACACATACGCTCATGCCTGCCAGCGACACAAGCACTGTGATGGTGAAACGTATAGGTGCGAATATTTCCAACGCGATTGTAAAATATCTCGGACAGCACAAACAATCGAAAAGAGTTGCCGGATATAGATGGGCATTCAATCTCGTGCAGGATAAAACTGTCAACGCATGGTGTATGCCCGGCGGGAAAGTGGTTGTCTACACAGGACTTTTGCCAGTTACAAGGGATGAAAAAGGCCTCGCTGTTGTAATGGGTCACGAGATCGCACACGCAATTGCACGTCACGGAAATGAACGTATGAGTCAACAGCTGGCGATTCAATTGGGTGGAATCGGACTTTCAATTGCTATTTCTCAAAAGGCGGAAGCCACACAGCAGATCTTTATGCAGTCGTACGGAATTTCCACCACGCTCGGCGCGCTCGCTTATTCACGCAAGCACGAAAGTGAAGCTGATAAATTAGGATTGTGTTTTATGGCAATGGCCGGTTACGATCCGACTGCAGCAGTATCATTCTGGGAACGCATGTCGAAAGAAGGTGGTGGTCAGGGATTTGTTTTGTTAAGCACTCACCCAAGCGATACAAAACGTATTGCGGATATTAAAGCATATTTACCAACGGCTATGAAATATTATAATAAGCCGGGGAATACTAAGGGGAGATAGAGGTGTTTTTAATTATGACTCTTCAAGATCGAGACTTATTTTCTGAATCGTCAATCCGAAATGGATACAAAACAGCAATAGCGACTGCATAAAAAAACATCCAGTGTCCGGAAAAACCTCTTAAAACATTCGGCCGGAGTGAACTCCCCGTGGTTTCAATTTCTTTGGTATCCTGCAGTGCCATAAACAAAATAAAATTGAATATTACATAGGCCAAAATTATTTTCAAAGCAATTTTCATCCACTCCGGGCAATTCATTACTGCTGTGTTGTACAATTTAAAAACGACTTTTTTTCTATTCGAAGGTTGCTGGTTTTGTTTCTGAATAACATCGTTCTTCCTTAGCTGGTGAATAACGGGGATGAAAGATAAAATAGCGCCAATGTGTAACCCCCACACAAAAGGAATATGTGCGGCAACATGAAAATCTAAAATGGAAAGAATATTTGTGGTAAGAGATAATCCAAAACAAATGATGGAAAAATAAAAGAAACATAATTTCATAATATTTTTTTCTATTGGTAAAGAGGATTTAACCTTCATTGAATTGTATTTTAATACAAAAAGCATTTTCAATTATAAATCAAATCCTACCGCTTCAATTTAGGATCCAACGCATCCCTCAATCCTTCACCGATCAAATTGGAATGCTTACTTGGTTGTTCGGATTTTTCCCAGTATTTGCTCAGGGGCAAGCACTTCAATTCCACACTCTTTAAAATCTTTTACATTCCGGGTGACGATATAATCCAGTTTTTCAATTGAATGCGCTGCTAATATTTGCAGCGCATCTTCGTAATCCTTGTGTTTGGATTTGAGCCCTTTCTTAATAATGTCATGATCTATTGCCACAATTGTCAAATAGTCAAGAATATTATAAAGCACTTCACGTAATTCTTTTTCACTAATATATTTTTTTAGCAGGTAATGAGTAGTTGCAATCGCATGCGATGATGTATATAAGCTCACTTCTTTTTTCTCTGCTTTCTCAAATATGATTAAGGCAAACTTACTGAACGGCTTTCTATCAGCTATAAAATCAACAAGAATATTAGTGTCTACGAAAATCTTGATCATAAATGCTTCTTTTCAAAATAGGATCGAAGCTCTTTTTCTTCGTCGAAATTTTTAGGAAGCTTAACAGAGCCTAAAATTTTCCCAAGCTTTGGAGAAATTTTCTTTTCGTCTTTATTGTCGGTTGTAATGCTCTCAAGATATGTTTCGATTAAGTCAGACAGACTCCTTCCTGTCTTGCGGGCATATATTTTAGCGCGTTCTATAATGTCCTTTTCAACTGTTAAGGTGAGCTTAGTAGTCATGATACGTGTATTTAATACAAAGATACGTGTAAATTATTTAAAAGTCCAAATCCTACCGCTTCAACTTAGGATCCAAAGCATCCCGCAATCCTTCACCGATCAGGTTATAAACCGTCACCGTAATAAAAATAAATATCCCCGGAAAAACGATCAGCCACCATGCGTTGAAGTTTTCTCTTCCCTGGTTCAGCAGCTTTCCCCAGGTGACAATATCTCGAGGCACACCAATGCCTAAAAAGGAAAGTGTAGATTCAATAAGAATTGCTCCCGCGATTCCGAATGCGATTGATACCATCGACGGGGCCATTCCATTTGCAAGCGCGTGACGGAAAATAATACGCTTCTCTTTGAATCCCATCGCCTGCGCTGCTTCAATGTATTCCATTCCTCGTATGCGCAGAAATTCGGCACGTGTAAATCGTGCGATGCCCGTCCAGCCCGTAAGCCCAATGATCACCATCACGTAAATAATCGACGGCTCTTTTACCAGCGTGGAAAGCGAAAGCAAAAGAATCAGAACGGGAATTGAATTCAGAATTTCAATGCTGCGCGAAACAATTGAATCGACAGGAACATTGACATGCCTGCCTAAATATTTTCCTTTGCTGAGGAGCTTGCCGATAAAAGAAAAAAGCCAGACAATAACAGAGAAGATGAAAATGCTGAACAAAAGCTGTCCGAGGAATTTAAATCCTGATTCGGATATCGCATCTTTTAAAATGAAGCTGCGGTTTTCAAAGGCGTAGAATAACGCGAATGGAAGGCTGATGATGACCATCCAGAATTTTGCCCGTGTGGTTTGAAATCTCTTATCGCCGAAATAGCCTGCAATTGCACCGAGAAACAAACCGATGATTGAAGCAATTCCCATCGAAATAAATCCTATGCTCAATGAAATTCTTCCGCCGTGAATTAATCCCGCAAGCACATCTTCACCAGCACTATTTGTGCCCAGCCAATGTTTAAAACGGGCAGGCATGTACAGCGCTTCATTTTTTCTGTCCGTAAATTTTTGCGGATCGCCCGGCCCGACAAAGTTGCGGTTGTCTTTATCTTCTTTTCCCGGCGACCAGGTAACCGGCGCCCACACCACAGATTCAAGCTCCATCTTTTTCCACGGCGCAATGTCGAGCTGAATGTTTTCCGCTGCACCTGTTTCCGGATCTGTGAGCGTGTAATTATTGCTGAATGAAAAAGCGGGATAAAAGCTTTGCCCTTTATATTTTATGTAAAGCGGTTTTTCATTGGCAAGAACAGGCGCTAAAATGGAAAGGATCGTTAAAAATCCAAGAATATATAATGAAATGTAAGCAGGCTTGTTCTTTTTAAATTGTTTCCATGCATGCCGGCGGAAAGAAAAATCCTTTTCATTGATAAGCACTGGTTCCTCTTTGACGAGGATCGCTTTCTCAACAAAATGGGTTTCACTTTTCTTTTCCTGCGACATCCTGTTTATTTTGAATAAGAGATTCTCGGATCAACCACTGCGTATAAAATATCCGCGACGAGATACCCGACTAATGTCATGAAACCTGATAATGTAAAAACCGCGATCATTAACGTATAATCTTTCGTTGCGATCGCGTCGTAAATCGCCTGTCCCATTCCGGGAATTCCGAAAATTACTTCGATAACAATGGAGCCGCCGACAGCTGCCGGGAAAATTGTAGAGAAGATAGTGATGATCGGCAATAACGCGTTTCTCAAACCATGTTTGTAGATCACTTTATAATTCGATAAGCCTTTTGCTTTTGCGGTGCGGATATAGTCATGCCCTATCACTTCCAGCATAGATACACGCATGGTGCGGCTGAGGAATGCAAACGAGCTGTAGGTGTAAGTAATAAGCGGAAGGACCATGTAAGGAAAAGAAATTTTACATTTTTCCCAGAATGAAATTCCATCAGGATAACCAGAGGCGGGTTTTACTCCGTTCGCAGGAAAAACATTAAACACATGCGGATTCGCAAACGTCATGAGTAAAAGAGTGCCCACGAAAAAAACAGGCATGGAATACAGCATGAACAAAACAACAGAAGAAGACTGATCAAAAATTCCACCGCGCCGGGCTGCTGCTTTTATACCTACAGGAATGCTGACAGCGTAAGCAAGCATCACCGAGAGGAGCGTAAAGAAAAGTGACCAGGGGAGAGCCTGCGAAATAATTTCTGACACAGGAAGTTTGGTAGAGTAGGAGGTGCCGAAATCTCCGCGGATCACACCTTTTGTATTTTGAGAATCTTTTCCTGTCAACGCATTTCCATCTCCGAAAAGCCAGCGATGATATTGATTGTATCCGTAAAAATGAAAAGAAGGAATCCACGTTTTCCATTTCGCAGCGTTGTTTTTCATGTTTTCGAAAGCCTGCCTGCATTCCACTAAAGGCTCATCAAGCATCACCAGCGCACTGTGCCGGCCAAGCGACTTTTCACTTTCCATCATTTTCTGCAGCTTATCGATCTTGCTGCTGATCACTACTTCTTCGTAGGAAAGAAAAAGCGAGCTGATTTCCTGTCGTGCGTCATCGAGATGTTTATCGGCCGTTTCATTTCCGAGCATGCTGTAAGAAACTGAATCCGGAATTACATTCGCCATTGTTTTTTTAAATGCCTCCAGCGAGTGGTACCAGTTGCTGATCTCTTTCCAGTTTCCGTATGCGTCGATAAGGCGGCTGAGCGTTTCCCTTGCTTGCGGATTTTCTACCCGGTAAAGTGTATCGGGACTTGCAGAACTGGTGAGTGTGATATAAAAAACAGGAAGATCAAGTCCGAGCTGGTGACGCAATTGTTTTTTAGCAAGCTGTACCGTTTCGCTTTGTGCGCTTTGTCCTTCGCCAATTCCGTTCGAACCGGAATAAAGTATATCGACAGGATCACCGGGTGAATTTATGCTGATGGCGAATGCAATAAAGGTGATCGCAAACAGTGTTGGAATAAAAACCGCGATCCTTTTTACAATGTATTTCAGCATCAGAAGGCCTTACTCAGTTTATTGTTGTCATTGTCGCCATTCTTCCGGGCGACATTGGTCTGAGATTTCCGAGATAGGTGCCCGGCTTTTCAAAATAAATATCGCCATTGTCAAACCGCTTATGTATAACAACTTTACGCACGGAAGAAAAAAGAAAAACATATGGCTGATCATCATAAACCATTTGCTGAAGCCGTTTTTCCATCGCGATTCTTTTCGACACATCAAGTGTGTAACGTATAGAATCGATAAGCGCGTCAGAAGCTGTGGTTCCATAACCATTATAATTCGATCCTCCGTTTGAATAGGAGGATGAATGCCAGATCTGCTTATAATCTTCCGTTACAAATGTGCCGGACCATGATCCAAGGTACAAGTCAAATTGGTGGGCCCTGAGTATTCCTGACATCGCGCCGAATTCTATCGTGCGTATATTAACTTTTACACCTGCCGGGTACATTGCATTTGCTACATCGCCCGCAATCTGCTCATAGATCGGTCCGCTTGATATGAGAAGCTCGCAGGAGAACTGAATTTTTTTGCCGTCAATCATTTTATCACGAATGTTATCGCCATCGGTGTCTTTCCATCCGGCTTCATCCAGCAGCTTTTTCGCTTCCTGAAGGTTGTATGAAATTGCTTTCAGGGAATTATCATACACTTCTCTTTTGATCGGCGAAACGAGGCTGGTCATGCGCAGCGCTTTTCCCAACATGTAATTCTTATTCAGTTCCTCCACAGGCGTAAGTAAAGCCATCGCGCGGCGCACGCGTTTATCCAGGAAAAACGGCTGACGATTCACCGCAGCAGGCTTCATATTCATGGCCAGGAACTGGTAATCGAAATTCTGCACAAATGCGAAATTGTAATTTTTAGTAAAGCTGCTGTCTTTGCTGAGCTCATCAAGTCCGCGAGTGCTAACCCATGAAGAAACGTCGATTACTTGCTGGTGAAGCTCCAGCGCAATTGAATTATCATCTAAATTGAGCTTGAAAATAATTTTGCCCGGATAAGCCGTGTTATACATATCCGGATTTTTCAATTTCGAAGTCCAGTGATTTTCTTTTTTGGTGAGAACAATAGTATTGTCTTCCCACGATGTTACTTTGTAAGCGCCAAGGCCATTGAGCTTATCCAGCGAGCGGCCGTATTTAGGATCGTTGAATTCCTTTGCCCATTTATCAAGATCGGGATGTTTTGCATTTGCAAATTTCGGATCATAAAACCGGTCAAGTGAATAGTTTGCCATGATATTTTCAGGATCGTGAAATTTCCTTTGCAACACAACCATGTCCTGGAGGAAATTTTCATTCTGAATATAAGGCTTCTTCATTACGAGAATAAATTTTCTCGGGTTGGAAGGATCGCGTTTTATTTCTTTCAGGTTTTCGATTGAAGAACGTGCGTAGGCATTATCTGTAAGTGGACATTCCCATGCCATTATTGTAAAAACCACATCATCCACCGAAAATTGGGCGCCATCGTCCCAGGTTGGTTCATCGCGTAATTCGTAGCTCCATGTCAATCCGTCCTCCGATCTGTCTGGCAGGGCTTTAACAAGATCAGGACGAATAGTAAGATGTTCGTAATCAGCAGAGATCAGGAATTTCTGTGTGAATTCCATGAGTACGCGCACAGGACTTACATAAATGCTGTTGGTGGGATGTAAAGATGAAGGCCCGCCTTTCCAATGATAGACAACTTCATCTCTAGTCGACCAGCTTGCGTCCCATTTTGTAGCGCCGGGTACTTTAATATATTTTACCGAAGTGTCAATAGTCGTACTTTTAAGACTATCATCCTCCTTAAATTTTCCTTCAGGAGAACCGCAGGAGCATAAAATGAAAGCCGGGATAGAAACAGCAGCGGTAAATTTCAGAATATTCATGAATGTGGGCAGATTATTTGGGACGTATGCAAATATAACATCTGAAACACACGCTGCCACCTCCATTCCGGGATTTCGCATGAGGCAAAATAGCCTGTAAATAACCCGCTGATTGCTCAAAACTTTTTCTACCTTTGTCGCCTTCATAATCACCCTAAACCCGGAGAGGTGGGTGAGTGGCTGAAACCAGTAGTTTGCTAAACTGCCGTACGCCAAAAGTGTACCGGGGGTTCGAATCCCCCCTTCTCCGCTGAAAGAAAAAAGCATTACGAAAGTGATGCTTTTTTCTTTTTCCCCTGTTCACTCGCTCTCACACTCACTCTTTCCGGGCTTTTTTCTTTTTGCAGTGAGAGAATTGAGAGTGAGAGAAGAGTGAGGATTATGGTTCGAAGCACGATTTAAGTCTCCTCTTTGGAGAGGTATTAAGGGAGAGGATAGACTCTCTCTTCCGTAAAACATTGATTTCATACAGTTTCCCAAACCTTCAAACCCGTTCGGTTTCTATTTGCTCTACAACCACAGAAGCAGAAAAAAGCCATCCGAAAGAGTGGCTTTTTCCCTTTGTAGTGAATTGGTCCCTTAGCGAATGACAATTCCGGTAGCGGTTGGAGTCCGTTATGAAAAAAGAATCTTCCTACGAACTCAAGCTATTTAAATCGGTTGTAAATAGTTATTGTTGTGTACATTGTAAACTATGTGAAATTGAAAAAGATTATGAAGGTGTTTAAAAAAATTGTTATCACTGGTATCTCAACATTGTTTACACGCAATCATAAATTTTAAAAACTAAATGAATACAAATTCTACAACCACCACCCACTGGCCAAACGGTTCAAGACTGGTAATTTCCGTATCAATGCAATTTGAAACAGGCGGGCAGCCCGAAGGTGCTGAAAGCCCCTTTTCCGGTAGTCCTCTTCCATTGGGCAGCCCCGACCTACCTGCCGAAAGCTGGTACAGATATGGCGCAAAGGAAGGAATATACAGAATGCTTGACCTTTGGAAAAAGCATGATATTAAAGTAACTTCTCATGTAGTTGGAGCGGCTGCCATGAAATATCCGGAAGTTGCAAAAGCGATTACTGACGGTGGACATGAAATTGCAGCACATGGATTTTCCTGGGATAATCAATGGAGTAAGTCTTACGCTGATGAACTTGAATTTGTAAAAAAAGGTGTTGATACTGTTGAAACGATTACAGGACAGCGAGCTGTCGGATACAATTGCAATTGGCTCAGACGCAGTCAAAATACATTAAAAGTTTTACAGGAGTTAGGATTCCTCTATCACATTGACGATCTAAGCCGGGATGAACCATTTCTAACTAAAGTGAAAGGACAAAATTTTGTCGTAATTCCGTATACACTTCGAAATAATGATATTGTAAACATCTCAGAAAATCATTGGAGTCCAGACCAGTTCTTAGCACAGCTAAAAGCAGAGTTTGACCAGCTATACAGCGAGGGGGCTAATCAGCGTAGAATGATGAGCATAAGTCTGCATGACAGGATCGGTGGAACACCAGCCATTGTTAAAGTTATAGATGACTTTATTAAGTATGTTAGAGGATATGATGGGGTAGTATTTATGAGAAAGGACGAAATAGCAAAACTTGTAAAGGACGACCCAAAAACACCTTTTGACAACTCAGAGGAAAAGTATAACCAATAAGCTTTGTAGATAAGGATTTTGTATTAAAACTTCCTGGTAAAAAAAATCTGCATTACCAGTTCCATTCCCGTAGCGCCTTCTCCACAATAAGAAAAAAGCATTCAGCGCAAGTTGGATGCTTTTTCTTTTTGTCCCTCATCCTGTTCCACTTCTATCATTTCTCCAAATGGAAGAAGGTCAACTTGTATTTCATCTTTGAACAGAAGCGCAAAAGCATTTTCAGAAATTTTGGAAAATTTTCTTGTTTCAATTAAAAGCCGGCGTAATTTATTGTACCCTTCTTTTTCTGGAATCAATACAGCGAAGTCAACATCTCTTGTTATTCTACCAGGTTTTTCACCATGAATACCTGTTATCCAAATGTCCCTGGCTACTGCACCGATCAAATAAAAGTCAATACCGGAATTAGCTGCCTATGTTTACAGGCAAGTTTTTGAATTAAAAACAATTTACGGCGAGAATAATATTACTGACATCTATCAACTGAAAAAGCTTGACGAATTGACCAGGGAAAATCTTAACCTTTTCAAGCAGGAGGAGGTCGGTAAGATAGCTTTTCGGTTAGAATTAAACACACTTATCATTTGCTTTCTTCAGAAACAATACAAGAGTATTGTTGATCAGCTTTCCGAATTAAGAAATAACAAACTGATGAATATTTATGGTGCATATTATCCCGATATTATTCTTCTGGAAATCATTTCCAGACTTGAATCAGGATTGGTAAATGATGAATTGGAAAAACGAATCCGCTATTATATTGATTACACTAAAAATAAAGATTATCCGGTTCCTCCTTTTCATAAAAAATTTGATGGGTTCATTGCATTATACAACAATTCAAAATCTTCGGAAAAAAGGAAAGATTTATGCGAGAAGTATTCAAAAAAGATTACTCCATTAAAAGAATCTTTCAATCCTTTTCACCACATTTTTTTCAATTGGATGAAAGCAAAGTAGAGGAGCACAGAAAACTTTATTAATAAGCCTCCTTAATATCCTGTAGTTACTTTTTAAGTCAAATTTATCCGACAACAAACGTTTGTTACCAACTATTCTCATTCAACCGACTGAAAATATAAAACAATAGAATAATATTGACTTTCGTCTTCAGCACACATATATTAGCTATAATTATTGTCGCTTCATATTAACCCCAAGCTAAATGGTAACAAGTAATGTTGAAATTTTCCCAACGCATTCGCGCTGGGTTGATGATGACTTTTCTTTATTTGAAATTTAATACAATTATTAATACCCTACAAATGAATTTAAACCATGTATTGATTGAACCAGATATATTACCGCAAAACCATGTAAGTAATCTCAATGAAGAACTTGAATGGCTTTTTTCTGTTATTAGCCTTCGAATAAATGATAAAGGGAATGACGAAAAAATATTTTCAGCTCCGGAACTTTCTGCAAATTCAGCATACGGCGGATTTGTTGCCTCTCGTCATTTAAATCAAGATGAAAGGCTTGTGCTTGCTCTTACATTGGCAGTTCATTTGCGTCCGACTTTGTTTGATCTTTTTATTACTGATAAAAAAATTCATCAATCATCACGACTCTGTAAATCACAGAATGATATTTCACTTTTACCAACGGCTGAAACTGCACTTTTCCTTATTGCTGGAAATGATCTCGGCAAAAGATTAAAAGCGCAGGAAATATTTGAACCCGAACATTTATTTTATAAAGAAAGTGTAATTGATTTGGGTGAAACAACTAAAGGGCAGTCTATATATGACGGGGTTTTATCACTCTCTTCTTCTTTCAGGGATTTGTTCATTACAAACAAATACCGCAAACCGCGTTTCAGTCCTGATTTCCCTGCTCATTTGCTGACAACTAAACTTGAATGGGACGATATGATTCTCGCGCCTCTTACACGCGAGAAACTTGATGAGGTGCAGGCTTACCTGGAGTATGCTCCGATAATAGCGAGTGATTGGGGAATGAATAAGCATGCACGTGAGGGCTGTCGCATTCTTTTTTTCGGAGAATCGGGCACAGGAAAAACACTTGCGGCTTCTCTTCTGGGAAAACATCTTGGCAAGGAAGTTTACAGAGTTGATATTTCGGCGGTAACAAGTAAATATGTCGGAGAAACGACAAAGCGGCTTGATTCCTTGTTTAATATGGCGGAAAGTAAGGGGTGGATTATTTTTATTGATGAAGGTGATGCGCTTCTTGGTCAAAGGAAATCAACGGAAGCGGATACGGGTTCAAACAGTCATTATGCCAACCAGGACGTTGCGTTTCTCTTGCAGCGTATTGAAAATTATGATGGAATTATTGTTATTGCCACCAATTTAAAAAACAATATTGACCAGGCTTTCACAAGAAGATTTCAGGCGATGGTAAGATTTTATACACCGCATGCTGAAATGTTGTTTGAATTCTGGAAGAAAAATCTTCCGGCAAAATGTCCGCTCGATCCGGGAATTGATTTACCCCTTCTCATAAAACGTCATCCGCTCACTCCTGCTTCCATAATGAATGTTATATTCAGGGTATGTGTGCTAACGATGAAAAGCAAGCAAGACCACATCACATTCCAGAATCTTGAAAGGTGCATTAAGGATGAAGAATTCAAATACATGGGACGGCAAGGATTGGGAACGTAAAATATAAGCTCATGGGACATTACGACTTTTTATTTGCTCAACAGAAATCAAAAAGCAGCCGGTATCCGGATGCGTATGATGATGCTTATGAATCTGCATACATTGATAACGGACTGCTGACTGTAGAGCAGATGATTTTTCTTGAATCATTTAACATCAGTGAACAAGAAGTGACGACAGGGTTGGGAGAAGAAGGTAAAATTCATTTTGCCGTGCAGTTAGGAATTCTCATGCAGCAGGTAAATGCGGGAGAGGGAGATACCATTGAAGATGAAACAGGAATGACTACGGTATATTCTGTAAGCGATGAAAATGGAAATCTTTGTTTGATCATTACAGGTAATGCGGCTTATATGCATTATCAATACCTGGATGATGTAGCGCAAGTGCAACCGACTGAAACCATTGCGCCCCAACCTGAAAATAAAGTAGTTGTTCCACCGCCCCCTTATGAGAAAAAGCCGGGAGATTATGTTTTCGAATCAATGATTTTGAGCGGTGATGACCAATTGAGCTATACCGTGAACCGTGGAAAAAATCAATACGGTTATATCCTGGGAATTGGTTCGGATGGTGCATATACGCGTAAGCTGAAGCGGGCTTTGCACATGGCAATAAAAGTGGATAATCTTTTTGGACAAAATATTACTGATCCTTTTACAGCGGAACAATTAACTGATCCAAAATTTGACAATCATACGCTTGAAGAATTTGCAAAATACCAGGCGCTGAAAAATCTGAAAGATCAATCCGGAAATATAGGGCCGGAAACGTTGAAAGCGCTTGATCATGACGCCCGCATGTATGAAGTGATGAACAAATCGGGACAGCAAGATCCTACTGAGAAAGATCGGTTGTCGGGCAACGCTGTTAATAATAAAAATGTATATCAATACGGACAAGTAGGGAATTATACATTCAACATGTACACAAGCGCTGGCCGTGAAATGTTTGCAGCAGCACAAAACGCAATAAAATATGGCAAAGAATACACTCCTTCCAAAGAGAAATTGAACGAACAATACATTCAGGCTGTAGGCAGCGATCAATTATTGAAAGATTCAGATAATGCTCTTCGGAAAGCAAATATGGTTTTGCTGAGAATTAATATCAGTCTTGCAAATCCTGATCTGGATGCAGAGATAAAAGTTATGCTAACGGAAAAAAAGCAGATTTTGTCTGCCGCCGTACAGAACATGACGACCCTGCTCAACAGTGATGACCGGGAAGTAAGTGATGCCAAGGAAGAGCAGTTGGAGAATGCAAAACAGAAAGAGGCAGAAGCAAGTAAAGCATTTATCTTACCGCCGCCGCCTGTTTCTCCGGGAGGTGAAGTGGTGAAACAAGCAGCCAGAACAGCCGCTGCAGAAGCGGGTGGTACTGCTGCTGCTGAAACAGGAGGTGTGTTGGTTTCGGCAGGAGCAGTGACGGCTGTTGCAGTTTGTGCAGTTGCAATAGTAGCTGTTGCATGCCTCTATCGCATGCTTACTGCCGGTGGTCTTGTGAAATTGAAAGGACTTATTGATGAACTAACGAAAACCGTTGATGATGTTTTGATGTTTGTTGACAGCCCTGCGATTTTACCAAAAGCTCCTGTTGCTAAACCAATCGATAAACCTGAAAATAAACCGGAGGAGAAACCAG
>JALYQL010000084.1 GCA_030855855.1 Bacteroidota bacterium
GTGCAATCGGAAGGAAAGTGCCGATTGCAGAAAACATACGCATGAACTCTGTGCTCCAGGTTGCCTGTGAAGCATATTGCAACGCGTAAAATAATGTTGCGCCCAGTGCAATGCCACCGAAGAAATAAGAATTAACAAGCAGGTTGGCCCAGATGCGCTGACCGAGTGTGGCCTGGTGATCAACGTGTGCAGCATCTCCGTGCGCGCCCAATGCTTCAGGCGAACAATGAAATACAGCACCCAGGATCAGCAGAACTATTCCTGCACCGCAAAGAATCCACAGGTTGCGCTGTGCTTTGGATGAGAAGTTATACGTAAGGTTATTCAGGTTAACGTGGCTCATATTGTATTGAGTTCAGTCAGATTATTTATTCGGTGTAGGATTTCCGGCAGCAACTGGTACAGCAGGCAGATTTTTAATAGAATCAGATGCCGGTGTCGGCGCAGCTTTCAGGAATTCGTCCCATGAGGAACCTCCTCTTGCGAGACGCTCAACGTAGGCAACTACTTTCCACCGTTCTGTAGGGCTCAGCTGTGAAGCATGCGATCCCATATTTCCTTTTCCGTAAGTGATGACGTGGTAAATGTGCCCGTCAGAAGTTTTGCCTTGCTGGAAAAGCGTGGAGTATTTCGGGGGTGTCGCGGCGAATTTTTCGTCCACCACCAGTTTTCCGTCTGCTTCGCCTTTTGGTCCGTGGCAATACACGCAGAAAAGTTCGTAAAGCACTTTTCCTTCTTCTTCCATCGCGGTGCTGTGCGTAAGCGGAGTATTCCAATACAAAACAGCCAGTGAATCTCCCTGAGCTGTATTTTCATACGGAAAAGGAGTAAATCCAACAGGAATTGTTCCTTCAGGAGGAAGCATGTTTCCCATGTGCACAGAGTCGTTTGCCACCCACTTGCCATTGACAAGAATGCTGTCTGTCCAATAATTTATGCCGTTTGTTTCCGTAGAAGGGCTACGATACAGATCAGGCATGAATTCGTAACCGGGACTGTCAGCGTTGTCTTTTGCGCATGATCCGAACAAAGCCGAAACTGCAAAAGCAATAGTGCCGAAAGCTAAAAGGGTATAAGTTGTCTTTTTCATCGTGTCGTTCGTGTCGCGGGTCAGATGACGTTCACTTCTGTTGCGCCTGTCTGGCGAAGCATGTTTACAATTCTTGATTCATCTTCTGCTTTCACTTCAAGCAGCATGAGGAATTTATCGTCGGTTGTGCGTGGGTCCGGATTTTTCGGAGTAACGCCCGGGAGCAACCAGCTGCGAAGTAAGAATGTGATTGCCATTCCATGTGCTGCGCAGAATACAGTTAACTCAAATGTTACAGGAATAAATGCAGGCCAGTTCATGTAGTACCAAAAGCTCGGCTTACCACCGATATCGGTTGGCCAGTCGCTTATCATCATGTACCAGGTCATGAGGATCGCAAGGGAAGTTCCTGTTACGCCATAGATAAATGCGCAAATCGCAATTCGTGTGCGTGGAATTCCGATCACCTCATCAATTCCGTGGATCGGAAATGGAGAGAATACATCTTTCACTTTGATATGCGATGAACGAAGCATCTGCGCTCCTTCCACCAGACGCTCTTCGTCGTCGTAGATACCGTGAATTGTTTTTTTGCCTTCGATCATATCTGTAGGTATTCGGCTCAATTAGTGAACGGTTGTTTCTGTAACAGGAGCCGGCGCTTTTTGTGCACGCTCGCGTTTGTATTGTTCGCCTGATGATTTGAGGATTGTTTTCAATTCGCTCAATGCAATTACAGGGAAAGTTCTTGCAAACAACAGGAAGAAGGTAAAGAACATTCCGATCGTTCCCGTAAAGATCCCGATCTCCACCCATGTCGGATGGTACATCGTCCAGGAAGAAGGAAGGTAATCGCGGTGAAGCGAGGTAACGATAATTACAAAACGCTCAAACCACATTCCGATATTAACGACAATCGACAGCGCGAATGTTGCGAGCAGGCTTGTACGGATCTTTTTGAACCAAAACAGCTGCGGAGAAATTACATTGCAGGTCATCATTCCCCAATAGCTCCACCAGTATGGTCCTGTAGCACGGTTCATGAATGCGTATCCTTCATATTCAACACCAGAATACCAGGAGATAAAAAGCTCGGAGAGATAAGCCACACCAACCATTGATCCGGTAAGTGTGATGATAATGTTCATCATTTCCATATGCTGGATAGTGATGTAATGTTCAAGGCTCAACACTTTGCGCATGATCAGAAGAAGCGTTGATACCATCGCGAAACCGGAGAAGATAGCACCGGCCACGAAATAAGGAGGGAAAATAGTGGTGTGCCAGCCCGGTACAACGGACGTTGCAAAGTCCATGGATACGATCGAGTGAACGGAGAATACGAGTGGTGTGGATAATCCCGCAAGTACGAGAGAAACTTCTTCAAAGCGTGACCAGTCGCGTGCGCGTCCGCTCCAACCGAAAGAAAGGAGCCTGTAAATTTTTTCCTGCATTGGTTTGCCCTGTACTTTGAAACGATCGCGGATAGCTCCGAAATCAGGAATCAAACCGAGGTACCAGAATACAAGGGAAACAGTGAAGTAAGTTGATACCGCGAATACGTCCCATGTTAAAGGTGAGTTGAAATTCACCCAAAGTGATCCGAACTGGTTAGCGTGTGGAAACAGCCAGTAATCGAGCCATGGACGACCCGTATGCATGGTTACGAATACGGCAGCGCACATTACGGCAAAGATCGTCATCGCCTCAGCGGAACGGTTGATCGCCATACGCCATTTCTGACGGAAAAGGAGAAGTACCGCAGAGATAAGTGTACCGGCGTGACCGATACCAATCCACCAAACGAAGTTGGTGATATCCCATGCCCAGCCGACAGTTTTGTTAGCGCCCCACTGACCGATACCCGTTCCGAGTGTGTATGCAAGGCAGCTGAAACCCCATATAAAAGCGGCAACAGAGATCGTGAATACCAGGTACCAATACTTATTTGCTTTGCCTTCGATTGGCCTAGCAATATCCGTTGTGATCTGGTGATAGGTTTTATCACCGAGAATCAGCGGGTCTCTAAGCGGAGATTCGTGTTGCATATCTTTCTTTAATTGTCAGTTCAGATGATCAGTTTGTTCTTACAAGTGCGCATTCGCATCTTCACGGTTCCACACTTTCGTGAGATAGAACACTGAAGGACGAACTCCTGTTTCTTCAAGCATTTCAAATTTTCTTCCGTCTTTTTCAAGGTCAGAAACCGCGCTCTTAATGTCATTCAGGTCACCAAATGTGATCGCGTTTGTCGGACAGGTTTGCGCACATGCTGTGTTGATCGCGCCATCCACCGGTCGTGTGCCTGCTTTTTTAGCGTCAAGCTTGCCGGCCTGAATACGTTGAGCGCACATGGAGCATTTTTCCATTACACCACGTGAACGAACCACAACATCCGGGTTCAATACCATACGTCCGAGCAGATCGTGCGCAGGATTGAGGTTGGTGCTTTCGAAGCGGTGATATTCTGTATAGTTGAACCAGTTAAAGCGGCGTACTTTATAAGGACAGTTGTTTGCGCAGTAACGTGTACCAACGCAACGGTTGTAGGCCATTTGATTCAGACCTTCAGAGCTGTGGTTGGTAGCAAGTACAGGACAAACTGTTTCGCAAGGCGCGTGATTGCAATGCTGGCACATCACTGGCTGGAACACCACTTTCGGATTGTCGAAAGATGGATTTTCCATTTTGCGGTACATTTCCATCAGGCCGAGTTCGCCTTCTCCTTTTGCATTTTTTTCGTCTTCTTTCTCTTTTACCGTCTCGCTGGAGAAATAACGATCGATACGCATCCAATGCATTTCACGGCTGCGGTGAACTTCATCTTTTCCTACAACAGGAACGTTATTTTCCGCATTACAAGCTACCACGCATGCGCCGCAACCGATGCAGGAATTCAAGTCGATCGCCATTGCCCATTTGTGGTTCGGGCGGTCGAAATCGTTCCAGAGATTTACTTTTTCTACATCCTGCTCACCTTTATAGGTATGCATTTTAGCCTCCGGGTTTCCGGCGCGCTCGTTTTGTGCGTATGCAGAAAGTGTGGTTTCACGAAGAATATCCTCGTTACGTCCCATGATCGTGCTGTGCGACTGTGTTGATGCGATGGTATGCTGCTCTACTCCTGCGTCTGCAATCTGAACATCGTACACATCATAACCCATTGTGCCGGAAGCAGTCATGCCGACAGCAGGGAATATATTGGATCCTGTATTGTCAATGATTTCATTGAAGCCTTTACGCCCGTAACCGACAGCGATGCCGATCGTTCCGCGGGCCTGACCTGGCTGGAACCAAACCGGAAGCTTTGTTTTGTAACCGTTCGCGGTGATTTCTACCACGTCGAGCTTGTCTTCCATCTGGTCAAAACGAACAATTACATTATCCTCTTCATCTACGCCAAACAATTTCATGTCCTTCATATCAGAAGGATTCATGGTAATGTAATTGTCCCAGGTGATTTTGGTGATCGGATCAGGCAATTCCTGCAACCATGGATTCTGCGATTGCGCGCCATTTCCTAATGCTGTGCTTGCGTAAATGCTGAGCTCATATTTTCCACCTTTCCAGGAAGAAAGCTGGCTGGTTGCTTCACTTAGAGAGATTGTTCCGCCGGTGAAAGAAATGTCATCGCCCATTGGAGCTGAAGCCATATTTTCTGTTGCAGCAACTGTATCGGAAGCTGGTTTCTTGTTTTCAACAGGTACTTTTTTCGCTTCATCGGTGGTGGTCGATGGCCACAATTCCGCAGATCCATCACGCACGGAATTATTCCAGAATGCGTTGAAATCGCCGAAGGAATGCTGCATAGGCAACATATTGGTCTGCCAGTGCTTCTGTATATAAGAGTGGAAATTCGTTTTATTGCCGGCCCACTGCAACAATGTTGCCTGCGCTCCACGTGTGCTGAATAATGGACGGATGGCAGGTTGCTGAATGCTGTAATGGCCTTTGCGTGGATTGTGATCGTTCCACGACTCGAGGTAATGGTGATCAGGGCAAATGAAATCGCACATAGCAGCGGTTTCATCGAGCATTCCGGAGAAGGAAATTCTGCAGGAAAGCTTTTTCATCGCATCTGTGAATTTCAATGCTGCCGGTGCGGAATAAACCGGGTTTGTATTGTAGAAAATGACAGTGTCGACGCTGCTGCCCATATCTTCCACGAGCTTTTTCACTGCTGCGTCATCTCCCTGGTGTGTGTAATCAGGAGTCTGCCAGTCAATAGTATTTCCTATAGCACCAATGGATTTGTTGATCTCATTTACCACAACCTGAAGGGCAGCATCATTTGATCCGCAAACCACTAATCCTTTTCCGTTCGCACCTTTTAATGCATCTGCTGCTTTTTTCACCTGCGCACCGGCAACCGTAGAAGCGGATCCGCCTCCGCCAACACCGTTCAATAATCCGAGAGCGATCTGTGCAAGCTGCGATGGTTTAACAGGAATACGTTCATCTGCGTTCGAGCCGGTAAGTGAAAGAATCGATTCGAACTGGTAATGTTTCGACATCGTCTTTTTGTTCTTGCTCACTTTACGGGTCATGCTGTATTGTTTCGCATGCTCGATCGGAGAAAGCCAGTTGGCGAGGAAATCCGCGCCAAGACTTACAATGACTTCCGCTTTATCGAAACGATAGGTCGGGATCATTGCTTTTCCGAATGAAGAAAGGTTTGCTTTCAGCATTCCGGAATAAGAGATGGAATCGTATGTTACGTGGCGGACGTTTGAATATTTACGTGAGAATTCAGCGATCGCCGCTTTTGTAGAAGGAGAAATGATCGTTGAAGAAAGAATTGCTATTCCTTTAGACTGGGCCAGCTTTGCGCCGATCGCAGTGTCCACATCAGCCCATGTTTTATCGGCCCATGAAGCTCCGTTTTTCATTTTCGGACCTTTCAGTCGCGATGAATCATAAAGGGAAAGTAAAGAAGCCTGCACACGAGCGCTCAATGCGCCCATTGTAATTTTTGAAAGTGTATTTCCTTCTAATTTGATCGGGCGGCCTTCGCGTGTTTTAACGAGAATGCTTGCGTAATCGTGGCCATCGAAGAAAGAAGATGCGTACCAGTTGGCAACGCCTGGAGTAATCTCTTCCGGACGATTAACATAAGGAATCGCTTTCATTACAGGTGCTTCGCAGGCTGCGAGGGTTGCAGCTACTGTGGAGAATCCCAGAAATTTGAGGAAATCGCGGCGATTGGTGGAAGATGTTTCCATCTTGGCTTTGTCGCCGATAAAATCCTCTACAGGAATATATTCAGCGAATTCACCCGAATGCTTTTCCGCGAATTTTGTTTCGTCGGTCAGCTGGGAGATTCCTTTCCAGTATTTGTTATCGTTCGCCATATTATTTATTCGGTATACGGTGATTTTTTAAGGTCTTCTTTTAAGCTGAAAGATTAATAATGGCAACGGCCACATTCGATTCCACCTGCCATAGCAACAGTGATCGGCTGGTCTTTGTATTTCTCTTTCATTTTTTCGTGGAGCTCGTCGTAATAACCATTTCCTGCCATTTTCACAGGAGTTGTGCGGTGACATTCGATGCACCATCCCATTGTGAGCGGACGTTGCTGCTCTACAGTTGTCATTTTCTTCACATCGCCATGGCATTCGGCACATTCAACTTTTCCAACTACAATGTGCTGCTGGTGAGAGAAGAAAACATGATCAGGAAGGTTATGCACTTTGTTCCACATTATCGGATGCTCCTGGCCAGTGTATTTTGCACTGTCAGCATTCCAGCCAACAGCAAAATAAATTTTCGCAATCTCTTCTTTCGAACCTTCGTTTACTGTTTCTCTGATCACTTTGTGACAGTTCATACACACGTTTGGCGAAGGAATGCCAGCTGTTTTGGATTTATCAACGCCGCTGTGGCAATACTGACACTGAATCGCATTATCGCCCGCGTGGATTTTGTGGGAGAAATTAATTGGCTGTGAAGGATGATAGCCTACCCACTCGTTCGGATGAACTTCTTCCGCGTAAACACCGATGCCTTTTAATGCGTACCAGGTTTTTACTGTCAAAACCGAAAAGATGAAAATTCCGATGAGGGCAATTTTACTTTTGTGATGCGCCATCCAGTGACGGGCAGCAGCGAGGAAAGGGCGTGAAGGCTCTTCCGGTAATCCTTCTTTTTCAAGGGCAGCGTTACGGAGATTGATCTTGGTGTAACGGAGAATTGCAATAAGAACAATGAGGAGGATAAGAACGATAATGATGAGGAAAACGGGAATTGAATCTTCTTTAACAACTTTCTCTTCTATTTTGGGACCCGTGGGGCCTTTGGGACCATCACCTGTATCAGCATAAGCAAGAATCGCATCGATTTGCTCATTGCTGAGTTGCGGAAACGGATTCATCGCGGTTTTATACTGGGCCAATAACTTTACACCATAAGCATCTCCTGAAGCAATCAACTTTCCGGAGTTGTGTACCCAGTCGTATTTCCAGTCGCCACCAGGAATGCGACCAAGAACGCCTTTCAGACCAGGGCCGGTTGATTTCACTTCGCTCGCATTATGACATGAGGAGCAATTTGCCTTGAACAGCGCTTTTCCGTCAATCGGCGCTGCCGCAGGTGCAGTATCTGGTTGCGCTGAAAGAGACATGCTGAAAACCAAGAAGATGGCCAGGAAAAATTGAACGACTATGCGGGTGCTTCGTACGTTTTGCCAGAGGCGGATCATATAGCGTGTTTTGGCGTTGACGATTATACAGAGACCTTATAATATAAGGCGTCGCAAATTTATAAGAAACACCATTCCGAGATTCTGTACGCGTTGAAAAAAAATCCCCGATTTTTAATTTATAACGATTCTAAATAATTGTTAAGATTGCGGAAACTCAGAAGTATGGCATGGTCATCTGACTCCAGGGTTTTGTCAACAAACTATTGTGGAAAGAACCGCAATGTGCGTCCAAGCATTGGTTTGGAACGACCAACCGGCTTGTGCCTGCTATAAATAAAAAATGAAAAGAATTTGTTTCCAAAAACGGCAAGGATTTTGGTTACTTTTGAGGCAATGAAGCGCATATTTTCCCTGATTTTTCTTCTTTTGGCCGGAACTTTCTGCCTTTCCGCTCAAACCGCTACGGATTCTATCCAGAAAGGCGTTGTGGCTGATCCGCGTTTGCAGACTTTGGTGGGCAAACACGTGGATATAAACACGCACGCGAAGGAAAAGGGTTATCGCGTCCAGATTTATTTTGGAGCGGACAAAGGAAAGGCGAATGAATTCAAGGCAAAATTCCTCGGGCGCTATGCGGGCGATATTAAGGCCTACGAAATTTACGACGTTCCGAATTTCAAGATCCGTGTGGGCGATTTCCGTTCGCGGATGGATGCTTACCGGTTCCTGAAAAAGATCAAGTCGGAATTTCCTTCAGCATTTATTGTGGAGAGCGAGATTGAATATCCGGAGTGATAAAAATTGCCGACCTGGTGATTGCCGATTTATGATTGAAAAATATACAGCGCTCTGAATTTCGGGGCGCTTTTCTTTTGGGTAAATCCTGTTCAGGCAAAATTTGCAGAGTCTTTGTTGTTGATTTGAACTGAAGATGGTCGGTTTCCGATTGAACTGAAGATTGATGTTGTGAATGATGTGTTGCTGATCCATAAAAAATGCCGGACGAAGTTGTCCGGCATTTTTTGGGATCTTTTTTTTGAGATTATGCCACTTTTATTGAAGGCATTTGATCGTATGTTTTCCCATCCAAAATTCTACCTGCTTTTTTCTTGCGTTTGCCTCCCCATTGTTTGAAAAAGAAAGCGACGCGATCTTTTTCGCACTGCTTTTTAATATCAACTACCCATTCCTTATCCATTGGTCTGGCGCCCGGCCCGGATTCTCCACCTACAATAACCCAATGAATCCGATCAAGATTTAATTCAGGAAGCGGACCTATTAATGGTTCCAGCGAAAGAAATTTGATAACAGCGTTTGTTTGCCTGAGATGATCAATTCGTTTTATCACTTTTCCATTCTCGACAGAAACTCCCATCCATATATTAGGTGTCCAAGTCAGTTTTGTATGATATTTCAAAAGAATATCCGAACGCTTGGTCAATACCTGGAAAGTATGCTGCGGATTATCGTTCATTACCTTAAAAACCCGTTGGATATATTCAAGTGGAACGTCTTTGTGAAATAAATCGCTCATTGAATTGACAAATACAATTTTGGGTTTCTTCCATGTATAAGGAATATCAAGCGATTCAGCATGAACGGTAAGCTTGAAATTATTTTTGTACTTGTCAATACCCATTGCATGCAAACGACGCGACATAATTTCTGCATAACAAAACTTACAGCCCGCTGAAATTTTATCGCAACCCGTTGTAGGGTTCCAGGTCATTTCTGTCCATTCTATGCTTGATTGTGCCATGAGATTACTTTTTGAAAAGTGGCGTTTCAATTCTTTGGCCAAGCCAATCCAGACCTTGCGATTGTTTTCTTACAATTATACTTATCCAAAATTCCTTCAACAAGTTTTACATACCATAATTCAGCATGTGGCGCAATAATTACCTCGTCAATTAAAATGTCCAAGTCACATTTGATATAAACACCATTTTCACTTTCTTCTATACTCCAATCATGAAACCAACCTACTTGAGAGACTTCATGCAGTAATCTTACTTCTTGTTCTTGCGCATAATAATGCTGCTTATGTACAAAGGGAGAAAGCGAATTTCCATCAGGAATTAAATCTTTATTATAATTTGGATAGCGTACTTCACTTACGAAAATTTGTTCCGATGGATTACCCAAACACTTGATTAATTTGGAATACGTAGATTTTATCATAATTCCAGATGTTGTATTACAATATGACCGCCACATTAGAGCATTTTCTTCATAGTTTTTGTGCCAACAATTGATGGTCATAAGAGCTCGAATCTTAACTATATATTGTTCGTATTCTTCTACAGCTTTATCAATCTTTTCATCATCTAAATTTTCAAAATGTCCCATTCTTCGCATATCCTCATACCAACCTTTCCGTATTTTTCCTTGATTGGATGGGTACCTTCCTTCAAATGCGTCCTCTTGTTTATCGGAACGTGTAAAGAAAAGGGCCTTTCGATCCAATAAAGATGTTAGTCTGGTAAAATCCATATATCTGCAAATTACAGGATCGCCCTCTATTGGAAATATGCTTGGATGTTCTGTAGTAATAGCCATGAATCAGTTTTTATCATTAATGCTATTTTTCATACTAAAGATAATAGCAAAAACGGTCGTAGAAAAACTACGACCGTTACCACACTAATTCCATTATTTTCTTCTACTCCGTCAAATCAAACCCCTCCAAAAACTTCGTAGTATAATTCCCGGAAATGAAATTCGGATCCTTCATCAATCTTAAATGAAACGGAATCGTTGTCTTCACGCCTTCCACCACAAACTCACTCAGCGCACGGTGCATTTTCGCAATCGCTTCTTCGCGTGTCTGCGCCATTGTGATGAGCTTTGCGATCATCGAATCGTAATTCGGTGGAATTGTGTAGCCCGCGTAAATGTGCGAATCGACACGCACTCCATGACCGCCGGGTGTGTGAAGGACAGTGATCTTGCCGGGTGACGGACGGAAATTATTGAACGGATCTTCTGCGTTGATGCGGCATTCGATCGCGTGTAATTGCGGGTAATAATTTTTTCCTGAGATCGGAACGCCGGCAGCGATGAGGATCTGCTCGCGTATCAAATCGTAATCGATAACTTCTTCGGTGATCGGATGCTCGACTTGAATCCGCGTATTCATTTCCATGAAATAGAAATTGCGATGCTTGTCGACGAGGAACTCAACTGTTCCTACACCTTCATAATTCACCGCTGATCCTGCTTTGATAGCGGCTTCACCCATTCTATCGCGCAGCTCGGCAGTCATAAACGGAGAAGGAGTTTCTTCCGCTAATTTCTGGTGACGCCGCTGGATAGAACAATCGCGCTCGCTGAGGTGACATACTTTTCCGTATTGATCGCCGGCAATCTGAATTTCAATGTGACGTGGCTCTTCAATATATTTCTCCATGTACATCGCGCCATTGCCGAATGAGGCCTCTGCTTCTTTGCTGGCCGATTCAAATTCATGCTCCAGATCTTCTTCTTTCCAGATGATGCGCATTCCTTTTCCGCCACCGCCTGCAGTTGCTTTGATGATGACAGGATACCCGACTTCAATAGCAATTCCTTTTGCCGATTCTGCATCTGTCAATAAGCCGGGCGAACCCGGAACGCATGGAACACCGGCTTTGAGCATGGTATCTTTCGCATTGGATTTATCGCCCATCGCTTCGATCTGCTCAGGTGTTGCGCCGATAAATTTGATGTTGTGCTCCTGGCAGATGCGAGAGAATTTTGCGTTCTCACTCAGGAATCCGTAGCCGGGATGAATTGCATCAGCATTGGTAATTTCAGCGGCAGCGATGATGCTTGGAATATTGAGATAAGATTCTTTGCTTGGGGGCGGACCGATACAAACTGCTTCGTCAGCAAATTTAACATGAAGCGAATCTTTATCTGCGGTGGAATAAACGGCAACCGTTTTAATTCCCATTTCCTTACAGGTACGAATGATCCGAAGCGCAATTTCGCCACGGTTCGCAACCATTATTTTTTTGAACATTTTTTCTTTGGCCATAATTATTCAGTTGTTAGTTTAGAGTTTTTAGTTCGGAGAGCTATTACTCCGGCTAATCACATCAACCCAAAACTATTTTTATGCTGATTAATTTTTAATTCGGATTTTGTTCCCAGAGCGCTTTTCTCCGAACTAAAAACTCCAAACTAAAAACTATTTTCTTATGCTGGTTCTACGAGGAACAAAGGCTGATCGTATTCAACCGGAGAAGCGTCGTCGACAAGAATTTTCACAATCCGGCCGCTGATTTCACTTTCAATTTCGTTGAACAATTTCATGGCTTCGATAATGCAAAGCACTTTTCCCGGTTTGATCTCGTCGCCGACATTGATGAAGATCGGTTTTTCCGGGCCAGAAGCGCGGTAGAATGTTCCGATCATCGGTGATTTGATGATAACGTGGTTAGCGTCGGAAGCAGGCGTTTCTTTTTTCGCTTCACCTTTATTTTCCGATTGCGGCGGGGCTACAAAATTCTGCGCACTGGTTTGTGGAATAGATTGCATGAGCGGAGCCGAAGTCTGCATCATAGCGCCTTCCGTTTTTGTTCCGCGGCTGTTGGTTGTGATCTTGATCTTTACATCCTTGGTTTCTAATGCAACCTCGCTCACTCCTGATTTTGCTACAAATTTGATCAGGTCCTGGATTTCGTTCAGTTTCATCTTGTGCGTTTTAAGTTATAAAATGCGGTCTAAAGATAGTTCTTCTGCTTATGAATTGTAGGCCCATTTGAGGTAAATAGCACCCCAGGTGAAACCTCCGCCAAATGCAGAAAGAATTAAATTGTCGCCCTTTTTCAATTGTTTCTCGTAATCCCACAACAATAAAGGAATCGTTCCGGCAGTGGTATTTCCGTAACGCTCAATATTCATCATTACTTTTTCCGGACCAATACCCATTCTGCTCGCGGTCGCGTCCACAATTCTTTTATTTGCCTGGTGCGGAACCAGCCAATTCACATCGGCAGCCGTCAGGTTGTTTTTTTCTACAATTCGTGCGGAAACTTCAGCCATGTTCACAACGGCATGTTTGAATACCGCCTGGCCTTCCTGGTGCACGAAATGCATTTTCTGATCGATCGTTTCTTGTGAAGCTGGATTAGCGGAACCGCCGGCTTTCATATTTAAAAACTGTCCCCCTGAGCCATCTGAATGAAGTAAAAAATCCATCACGCCAAGATCTTCTTCAGTCGGCTCGAGTAAAACTGCTCCACCGCCGTCTCCGAAAATCACACAGGTTGCGCGGTCTTCGTAGTTGATGATGGACGACATTTTATCAGCGCCGACTACAATTACTTTTTTGTAGCGGCCTGATTCTATAAATTGAGTTGCAGTAGAAAGCGCGAATAAAAACCCTGAACAAGCGGCAGTAAGATCAAATCCCCAGGTATTTTTCATTCCCAGCTTGCTGCAGATGAGATTAGAAGTAGACGGGAACATGTAATCGGGTGTAACCGTTGCTACGATGAGCAGGTCAATATCCAGCGGGTCAATTCCTTTTTTATCAAGGAGCTGCTTCACGGCGTTGATACCGATCTCCGAAGTGCCGCGCTCTTTTCCCACCATGATACGACGTTCTTTGATGCCGGTGCGTGAAAGAATCCACTCATCGGTTGTATCCACCATTTTCTCCAGGTCAGCATTTGATAATACTGTTTCCGGAAGCCATCCTGCAACTGCTGTAACTGCGGCCCTGATTTTTTTCATAGTCAGAATGCTTGTTTGATTTTTTCCGGTAAATCTGCCAACGCAATAGTATACGAAAGCATGATCATGTTTTTTATTGCTGCAGGGCTTGAAATTCCATGACCGATGACAACGCTTCCGTTCACACCGAGGATGGGAGTTCCCCCGTAAAGTTCGTAATTGAATCTGTTAAAGTACTCATCATTTATTCCACGGCTTTTGATTTTGGAATAAAATGATTCAGCAAATTTCAACACTACATTGCCCGTAAATCCTTCGCAGACAATTACATCGGCTTCATCGCTGAAAATATGACGGCCTTCGACGTTCCCGATGAAGTTAAAATCTTTCGAATCTTTCATCAGTGAGTGAGCAGCCTGCGCAACGAGATTTCCTTTTTCCGGCTCTTCCCCGATATTGAGAAGGCCCACTTTGGGATCTTCCATTCCGAACACATGCTGCGCGTATAATTTTCCGAGAATGGCGAATTGATACAGCACATCCGGCTTGCAATCGGCGTTCGTTCCAACATCAAGAAGCAGGTTAAAGCCACCGTATTCTTTTGGAAACGCCGTAGTTATGCAAGGGCGTATAACTCCGGGAATGGCTTTGATCGTGTACATTGAACCCACGAGCATTGCACCTGAATTGCCGCAGCTTGAAAATGCGTCGAGCTTCCCCTCTTTCATGAGTCGGAAGCCCGTAGCGATTGTTGAATTAGGTTTGGCTGAAAATGCTTTGACAGGATGTTCACCCATTCCGATTGTTTCGGTAGCATGAACAATATCAAAAGATGCAGGATCAAGTCCTCTTTCGGTGATGCCGGAACGGATTTGTTCCTGATCGCCAATTAGGACGAGTCGTACTTGAGAAGGAATTTCAGCGTACGCGAGACAAGCGCCTTCCAGCGAAGCTGCGGGTGCGAAATCACCTCCCAGGATGTCGATCCCGATTTTCATTCTTGGGGAGGGCTGATTAGTCCTTCTTCTCCATCACAACTTTGCCCTTATAGTAAAGAGCGCCATCGTGCCAGTAAGCGCGGTGCCAGAGGTGAGCTTCACCTGTTACAGAGCAAATAGCAATGTTCGGAGCTTCTGCTTTATAATGAGTGCGGCGTTTGTCGCGGCGGCTCTTCGAATGGCGGTGTTTAGGATTTGGCATTTTATTTTGTTGTTAAAAGTGTTCTAGTTATCAAATTTGAGATTCTTCAGCGAATCCCACCTCGGGTCGGTATTCTTTTGTTCCTCTTCCGGATCGCTGCCGGCCCGCAGCTCTTCAAGCTTTTTAATCACTTCAGGATCACATTCATTGGATCCTTCTCCGAAGGAGTCCTGACGGACGGGATTTCCGCCACATACTCTGCGGGAAGGAGCAAGCAATGAAATGTATTCATACAAATACTGTGAAAGATCAAGTGCATGAACGCTCTCGGGCAAGCTGATCAGGTCGTCTTCATCTTCAAAGCTGTCCGCGTTGAGATGCACCACCAAAATCCTTTCACCTTCGACCGGTTGGCGATAATCGTTTGTACAACGATCGCAAACCAATTCAACTTCACCTTTCATTTTGATGTTCAGGGTCATGATGTGAAAGCTCTTGACCATAGAAACATCAACCTTTACAGTTCCCTTTTTTATTTCTGAAAAAGGAAATACTTCAAAGAACGAATCAGTTACCTGAAAGGTGAAATCGTGGCTTCCATCCTTCAGACTAGAAAAAGGGATACTAAACGCTTTCATTCCTCCCATGACAACCTCCTTTTTGGAAAGGTGGCAAAACTACACAAATTAACAGGATATGAACAAAATCCGGGGCTGTTTTTTCGATGTTTTTGGGGGAAATAGGCTCAAAAAGGTGGGATTTCTGACGAAATGGCGGTTTTTGGCGATAAAAATGATGTGCGAATGTGGGCATTTGCGGATGTGCAGATGTGCGCGAGAAGTTTTATCATGCGGATTTTCGCAGATGAATACTGATTCTTCGGTAATTGGCAGATATCAAGTTGAATATTTATCTTCTACCTATTCCATCTTTGCGGTTTCCACTTTAATTTTATTTTCCGTGTCCGAAATCAGTACCACATATTGGTAATGTGGGGTTGGAACATAAAAAATATCTTTCCCATCACCTTCGGCTTTAATAATTCCGGCTCCAGGTATAATTCCTTATTGAGCGGGCAGGTAAACGTGTTGGAAATATGTTGAAAGATTTCCTGGTGATCTTTGTGGGGTGGCAACTTCATCGATTTCTTAATCTCAAGACTGGCAGGTTCGATGCTGAAATAAAACTCAGTTGTTAAATCCCTGATCATAATGACCAGCTGATCTGTCGGAGTCCTGCTGGCATCAATTGCACGGGTTCCCAGCTTTGTATGAATCCTGAAGACAGCGTCCTTCTCCAGTAAATCATTACCCGCATATTCCTTAAAAGCCCCGAGTTTAAAATCTTCATCTATGCGTGCAATATAAAAGCCTGAATAATCAGTTGCAACTGTTTTCTGTTCACCATTTCCGCAAAGTCCAAATGCATAATAATTTTTGGAAACGGGATCAAAATGAAGGTGACATGAAGACAACGGGTAGATCAATATCTCGAGCGGATCTATGTACACATAGTCATGACTAAGGTTGTCACTGTATTTCTCACTGTAATTAATACCATTATTGATTCCTGCATTAAGAGGTATGCCTGAATTTTCCTGGCGGGCAAACGATTGTTTGAGGTCAAATGATATATCCTCTGATTTTATCATTTTCCCGTTATTATCAAACCGTGCAAGGGCAATTACAATATGCTGAACCGCTTCTTTCACTATATACGCTTCATAAAAATCATTCTCAACCCGGAATATTTGCCAGAATACACGCGGAAACTGTGATGCATTCTTCATTTCATCCTCTAAAAGAACCATTTCCATTGTTTTCTTTTCCAAGCGATACAGTTTTGTGTTTACAGGTTCCTTTTCTATTTCATCCCGGGATAAAGGCAACGAAGTTGTATAAAGGAAAAGATATTTATTATTGGCATACATGGTATAAATATATCCGTATCCTGTGCCAGGGAATTCTTTTGTTATGCTTTCACCCGATTTTGAATCGATCCATTTAACGGCAAGATCTGTTCCTCCTTTTGCTTTCTTTTCAATTGCCTTGAACGATAAAATATAAATATCATTCCCATCTGCACTATTTGCAAACATGTCAACCCTGCCACTTCCATAAGGCTGCTTATAGGATTTTTACCAGGCAAGGTTTGCAGTTGAATCAAACTTCAATACATGCGGATCTATTGCAGGCTTTCCGAATGGATCGGAACCGATTACGGCAATCCCATTCTTCCCAAGATTAAGCACTTTTTCGTTCCATCGGTGCTTGTACTCTTTCTCAGAAGTTTCCTGTGAAGAAAGCTGAACTGCTGTAAGGAAGAAAATTGCGCAGAGAATAAAACTCTTGAAGGACAAAAAATATTTTTTCATAAGGGGTATTGATTTTAAAATAGCGTACTGAATAACCTTCCTACCGCTCCCTTCCCTCCCGCTGCCTCGGCGCCGCTTTCAACGGATTAGCAGATATTTCAACATGATTATTTCTTGTTCTGAAAATATCAATGGCCATATAAACTGCCTCACGGAAAGATGATTCATTGGCCACGTTCGTTCCCGCAATATCATAAGCAGTACCATGATCCGGCGAAGTGCGCACGAACTTCAGACCTGCAGTGAAATTTACGCCACCTGAAAAAGAAAGCGCTTTGAAAGGAGCAAGTCCCTGATCGTGGTACATGGCTAAAACGCCGTCGTAATTTTTGTAAGCTTCGGAACCAAAAAATCCGTCGGCAGGAAAAGGGCCGAATGCTAAAATGTTTTCTGCTTTCAACGCTTCCACGGCGGGCATGATGATCTCTAATTCTTCTTTTCCGATAGCGCCCTGGTCGCCGGCATGCGGGTTCAATCCAAGGATCGCAATTTTCGGGCGGCGGATTCCGAAATCTTCAAGCAGCGATTTGCACATTAGTTTTGTTTTCTGAATGATGCGCTCTTTAGTGATCTGCTGCGCCACATCGCGGATCGGAAGATGTTCTGTCAATAAGCCAACGCGAAGATTTCTGTTAACCAGCAGCATGAGCGATTGATCGGCGCCGAATTTATTCTGGAGATATGAAGTGTGCCCTGTAAAAGCAGGAACATCAATGCTGATGCTGTGCTTGTCGATCGGCGCAGTAACCAGCACGTCAATCTTATAAGTCTGCAGCGCTTCGCAGGCAACGTCAATGCATTTCAAAGAATTTTTTCCTGCCAGCGGCGATGGTTTTCCGAATTCAACAGTTACATCTTCGTCAAAACAATTGTATAAATTCGGACGCTTCGGATTCAGCTGATCAAGATCGCGCAGCAAATGGAAATTAAACTCCTCCGCGCTCATCACCTTGCGCTGGTTGTTCATCACTTTGGAAGATGAAAAAACAACCGGCGTGCAGATCTCCATCATCAACGGATCCATGAACGTTTTAATGATCACTTCCGGACCAACGCCATTCATGTCGCCTTGCGTAATTCCTACTCGTACTTTTTGTAATTCAGCCATTGGAAATGTTATTTGCTACAGACAAAAATCAGCATTATTCTTTAATTGATGCAGATCTATTTTTTAAACATCAATCCTTTTTCATTCGCACTATAGCTTCTCCGCTCATCAGTTCCGGCAATCTGGTCTACAATCAACAATTCGGAATCATCGTGCTTTATAATATTATATTGCTCCGTTCCTGAATTAAAGTCAAGCGTGAGTGTCAATTTCTTTGTTTTCCATTTGAACGCAGAAGTGTCAGCGTTATTAATCACTCTTCCTGTGGAATCTGAATTAAAGGTATAGGTGATATTTTCAGCGAAGTAAAAATTCATCTGCCCACCGCGGGGATTGTAGATATAAGAGGTAAGATTCCATGTTCCGATAATATTTACCGGATTTGATTTCACGGTAAAACTTTGGAGTGATAAAGTAATCACTACCGCTGAACAAATGATTACTAGAAGAATTAATGCTGATCTTTTCATTCTAAAATTTTAGTCGCGTTGACTCCTATTCTTCAGTCCATCCCACCACCGCACAAAGATCGCTATCGCCCACGGTTTTCCATTTTTTGGTTACCTCAGAATAAACCGCTACACCCTGCAAATAATGCTCTTCACCCAAAACCATTTCATACGGAAACGCGATGAAGCCTGTTGTCGTAGCCGTAAGCCCGGGAAAACAATAATAAGTGCCAATCACCTGCTCACCGCTTTTAATCACTCTGCCTTTTTTATCGGTTTCCTCTGCAGCGATCGAAAAACCATTTCCCTGTGAGAAGAATTGCAATTCCGTCAGCTCTTTTTTCGCGTGATCAATTTTGTAATGGCCGCGTGCGCAGGAATAAATAATATCGCCGTCAGCATTTTTGTAAAATGAAGAAAGCTGGTGGTTTTCAGGAAGCCGGTCGATGGCGCCGATCTTTTCCTGGGTTTTCGTGGAGAAATTTACTTTCATGATCGCCACATTATCGTGCGCTGAAGTATAATTCGGGTAAAGGAAATTTTCGTTGTCGATCCAGAAGAGAGGGCAGGTTGGTTTTGTTTGCGGAATGAGCGAAACATCTTCCCCGAATCCAGCGTCTTTGATCAGCTCCACTTTTTGCGCGGATGGCGGATAATAATAGATCTTGAAATTTTTTATCGTGCAGTCAACCTGTACATCCTGTCCTGTCAATGCACGGAAAGAAGGAGATTTCACCGGCGCATAAACACCCGTGTTCAGATCAAGCACAGAATAAAATTTGCCACGGCTGATATCATTCGTATAAAAAACAATGCTGTCGCCGGAAGCACGGACAAATTGATCATGACCATCAACAAGCACTTTTTTTTGTTCGATATCAATGACATTTCCGTAAGAAGTAATGACCCAACGGTTACGGTAAATTTTGTTCGCGCCAAGATCAAAACGAATGCGCGGCACACGATCTCCGGGTTGTTTGGTGACAACGTTCATGATGTTTTCAGGATCGCCGGGAACACCACCCACAAAAGAAATGCGCTGAATGTGCACGATGTGATTAGTGGCAGCCTGTCCATCGTACACAGCAATGATCAGTGAATGTTTTTTTCCGATGCCGGGATAAAAAGCAGAAATGAAAATAAACGAAAAGAAAAAAATGATCACGCCAGCAAAAGCAAGTCCGGCGGATAAAATTTTATCTTTTGTTATGTTCATGCTTTGTAAGCCGATAAGAAATCAAACAGGAACCTTACTCCTACGCCGGTGCCTCCTTTGGTGCGGTAAGCGTCTTTCGCGGAAATGAAAGCAGGTCCGGCAATGTCGAAATGCATCATAGGTGATTTCACAAAGTGTGCCAGAAATTTTCCCGCTGTGATCGAACCTGCATATGGTCCGCCGATATTTTTGATTTCCGCTACATCGGACTTGATCAATTCGTCATATTCATCCCAGAAAGGAAATTCAGCAAGGCGCTCGTGCACGTTATTGCCGCTCACTTTCATCTTTGCTTTTGTCTTTTCATCCGCAGTGCCCATGCATACTATTCCATACTGACCGATAGCTGCAACTGCCGCGCCTGTAAGCGTAGAAAATTCCATTACCAGCTCAGGATTGAATTGCTCACCGTAAGCCAGCGCATCGGCGAGGATCATCCTTCCTTCAGCGTCGGTATTCAGCATTTCAACCGTAAGGCCGTTATACATTTTAATGATGTCGCCCGCTACATACGCGCTTCCGTTAATGCGGTTATCGGTAGCAGGAACCAGCGCAATCACATGCACAGGAAGTTTTGCTTTGGCAATCGCCCACATGGTAGTTGCCACCGCCGCAGCGCCCGCCATATCGCACTTCATCGTTTCCATTCCGTTACCGACTTTGATGTTATATCCGCCGGTATCATACGTCACCCCTTTTCCGACAAGCACCACTGGCTTTTTATTACGCGGACGTGACGGTTTGTATTCCATAACGGTGAACGTCGGGGGAATATCGCTGCCTTTATTGACTGCAATAAGTCCGCCCATATTCATCGCTTCAATCTTTGATTTATTGTAAACGTCTACTTTAAACCCTGCTTCTTTTCCCAAACGCTGAAACTCTTTTGCAAGCGTAACAGCGTCGATTGTATTTGCCGGCTCATTCACAAGATCGCGCGCGGTGCAGGTGGCGTCGACAATAATCTGGAGGCGGTTTACTGCGGCTTCTTTGAGTGTTTTGGAAACGAGATCGAGTTGCTGAAGCGTGTTGGTCTCTTTTTCTTTGTTGGTGACTTTATAATTCAGGAATTGATAATTCCCGAGTGCAATTCCTTCGGCGAACGCTAATAAATGGTCGTCTTTTTTGTCGGCGTCGGCAATAGAAACTGTTTTGAATTTATAATCGTTGAAAAACGGAATAAGCAATGCGCCGGCTTTACGGATTCCTTCGATCATTTTGGCAGGAGCTTCTTTTTCGCCTTTGATATTCACAAAAACAGTCTGCTGATCATTCGCCACCTGGAAAAGTTTGCGGTCGTTTGCAATTGCTTTTTTGATTTCCCCATAAGCATACGCTGAAAGCCCAAAACTTTTCAGATCAGAATTTTTCCTGCATAGGATAACAAGGGCATTTTCTTTCGGTAGAGCAACAGCGCGTTTGAGGAGCGTCATGGATTTTTGAAAATTTGTGGGAGCTAAAAGTAGTAATTACCAATTACCAAATTACCAATTACCGGGGAAAATGATTACCAATTACCTGATTACCAATTATCAATTGAGAGGAAAGTAACCGCGCTTTCGAAGGTTCGGGATACTAAAACAAAAGTATTGAAAATAAAAAATAACTTTCCGGGACCGAAATAGCTTCGATTATGGGCGAAAATCGGGGAAATCTAATGACCTTTGTAACTGTTAAGAAACCGGTGATTCGCCCTTCAGTTTTTTAAAATCGTAATTCGTATATCGCACCGAAGGCGTCTCTTCGGGATAATTCGTATATTTTTTTATGAACAGTGATCTTTTATTAAAACGTGCGCTTGATTTTTCCCAAGGGGACTCCCCGGAGAAATTTCTTTCGGCGGAAGAAGGCGTGTTTTTATTTGAAAATGTTCCGACTGCCGAGCTGATGTTTGTGGGCAATGAATTGCGCAAGAAGAAAAAGAACCATTCGAAAAAAGTTACCTGGATCATTGACCGGAACCTGAATACTACGAATGTTTGTATTGCTAATTGTAAGTTCTGCAATTTTTACCGCATTCCCGGCCACGCAGAATCTTACATCACCGATATCAACTCCTACAAGAAAAAGATCGAAGAAACATTCCGTCTTGGTGGCGAGCAGCTGCTTTTGCAGGGCGGCCACCATCCCGATCTTGGTTTAAAATATTACACTGATCTTTTCCGCGAGCTGAAACGTTTGTATCCTGCTTTAAAGTTGCATTCGTTGGGGCCGCCGGAGATTGCGCACATTACCAAGCTGGAGAAGAGCACGCATACAGAAGTGTTAAAAGCGCTGATGGAAGCCGGACTGGATTCACTTCCGGGCGCAGGGGCGGAGATTTTAAATGATCGTGTGCGTCGTCTTATTTCGAAAGGAAAATGTTCGGGCCGCGAATGGCTGGATGTTATGCGTGCGGCACACCAGCTCAAGCTGACGACATCTGCTACTATGATGTTCAGTCATATTGAAACGCATTACGAACGTTTCGAACATCTTGTGTGGTTGCGGCAGGTTCAAAGTGAAAAACCTGCCGATGCGAAAGGTTTTCTTGCTTTTATTCCGTGGCCTTTCCAGGACGACGGGACATTGCTTCGCCGCGTAAAAGGCGTGACGAATAATGTAACAGGCGACGAATACATCCGCATGATTGCGATGAGCAGGATTATGCTGCCGAATGTGGAAAATATCCAGGCTTCGTGGCTGACCGTGGGGAAAGAAGTGGCCCAGCTCTGCCTGCATGCCGGCGCAAATGATTTCGGCTCGATCATGATCGAGGAAAATGTGGTTTCTGCCGCGGGTGCACCTCACAGGTTTACTTATAAAGGAATTCAAACCGCGATCGAAGAAGCAGGATTTATCCCGCAATTGCGAACCCAGCAGTACGAAGAGCGTGAATTGCCTGCGAACATTGAGGAGCAGGTGATAAATTACTAAGGGGTTGTAGAGGTAATTGCCCGTATTCAATATGCCAATTACCAGGCCATTCCTGCCACCTGCAAATCGCTGGCCCATCCATTGTTTTACCTGAAAACTTAGCTTATCTTTGAATTCAGGCAAAATAGTATGAAACAATTTCGCAGCTTTATTTTCCTCGCAGTATTATGCAGCACATTTTTCGGCTGCACTCCTGATCCTACATTTCCGGTTGAGCCGGTATTGACCTATAAAGAAAACAGGCAGCCTGTAAATTCGGATTCACTCATCACAGTATTTTCTTTTACCGATGGTGATGGTGATATAGGCCTTGCTCCTACAGAACAAGATTCAAATATGGTGCTCACCGTTTACGTTCCGGATGCGAACGGCGTTTTCAGGGTAATGGACAATGTAAGCACGCCTCAACCCGACTCTATTTGTTATACGTATCGCATTCCGCATCTTACTGCAGGACAAGTCGGTCTCGAAGGAGATATTTACGTTACCATTGAACACAAATCATTTATTGGCAGAGATACTTTGCAATTTAACGCCTTTCTCCTCGATCAGTCGCAACACCGGAGTAATTACGTCAGAACGAAAACGATCATTCTGACAAATTAATTTTTTTTCATGAAACGTTTTTTTCTTTTTATCGTTTGTTTTGTTTTTGCGGCTTCATACCTGAGGGCGACCCATAATATCGCGGGGGAAATTACTGTTCGTTGTACGAATACAAATACAAACGAATACGAAGTAACTATTGCGACCTATACTAATATGCAAAGCCCTGCAGACCGTTGCGATCTGACCATTTTCTGGGGTGACGGTCCGAACAGCTCTTCTGTTGCAAACCGCATCAACGGGCCGGGTCAGAATTTATGCCCGAATGCAACGGATGGTTTTAATCTTACTTCTTCCGGCTATCCGTTTACCAAACAGAATTTATACAAACAAACCCATAGCTATCCGGGTCCCGGAACTTATACGCTTTACATCATCGATCCAAACCGTGTAGCCGGTATTGAAAACATTCCAAACTCTGTGAATGTTCCTTTTTACATCGAGACAGTAATTACTATTGATCCGTTTATCGGCTGTAATTCTACCCCGGTATTAACCACTATTCCGCTTGACAAAGCCTGTTTGAATCACTGCTTTTACCATAATCCGGGCGCTGTTGATCCGGATGGTGACAGCCTCGCGTATCGCATCGGACAATGCCTTGATACGCTTGGGAATACTATTCCGGGTTACCTGTTTCCCAATATTCCGGGTGGAGGAACACTGACTATTGATGCGGTAACAGGCGATCTTGCCTGGTGCTCGCCACAGGTTGCCGGTAAATACAACCTTGTCATTTACATTGATGAATGGAAAAGATTTGCAAATGGTCAGAGTTACCTCATAGGAACGGTAGAGCGCGACATGAATATCGATGTGTCGCAAAGCTGCAACAATGAAAATCCTGACATCTCTGATATTCCTGACCTGTGTGTAGATGCCGGCGATACAGTCGATTTCGATTTTACAGTTAGCGACCCCGATGCTTCGCAGCTGGCAAAACTTTTGGCCTATGGCGGGCCATTTAATTTAACGCCTTCTGCTGTTGTAACACCGGTCAATGTCTTCCAGGCTACTCCTTATGTGGCCAATTTCACATGGATAACAAATTGTGACCGCGTTCGTTTACAGCCATGGATCGTAACGCTTAAAGCAACTGACAATGGTACTCCACCATTATCAGATATCGAATCCTTTAAGATCACGGTTGTTTCTCCAGGGCCGGCTTTCCTTACTGCAAGTCCGCAAGGCTCTCAGATGATCCTGAACTGGGGAGTAAATCCATGCGATCCTGCTACGAATTTTTGCAGAGGGTATAAAATATATCGCCGCCAGGGTCCGAGTGCCTGGACTCCAGCACAATGCGAAACAGGTGTTCCTGCTTACACAGGCTTTGTATTAATCGGAACTGTTACTGGAATAAACTCCTTAACATTTACAGATAACAACGGCGGAAGCGGTTTGATCCCGGGAGTTGATTATTGCTACCGCGTGTGCGCTTATTTTAATGACGGAGCAGAAAGCTATGCCTCGCCGGAAGCATGCAGCGAATTAAGGCGCGATGTTCCCGTCATTACCCATGTGGATGTAATGACCACCAGCACCACCACGGGCGATATGTCTGTGCGCTGGGTGAACGCTATCCCGAACGGAATTGATTTTGATACGATCCAATATCCCGGACCATGGAAACTGGAGCTGACGCGATCAAATGGATTTACGTATGTGAATCCGCTGCTTGTCGGAACATTTACAGCGCCCACGTTCGGCCAGCTTGACTCAAGCATGATTGATAATTTACTGAACACAACAGCCTCGGCGTATACCTACCGGCTCGAATTCTTTTATACAGATCCAACCAACGGATTCACTTCGATCGGCACCAGCCAGCCTGCATCTTCTGTTTATTTAAGCGCGGTGCCTTCAGATAATACGGTTACACTGAGCTGGCAATATGCAGTGCCATGGACAAATTTCGAATACGCGATCTATCGTTTTAATAACATCACTTCTGTCTGGGATTCTATCGCGCTTGCGCCGGCTTCAGGTAGCTATGTAGACTCCGGTTTGCAAAATGATATTGAATATTGCTATTACATCACAGCTCACGGAGCTTATTTCAATCCGACATTGCCGCCTGTTATGTACAATCGCTCGCAACGCATTTGCGCAACTCCACATGATCTTACAGCACCCTGCGCACCAAATCTTGCCGTCAATTCAGATTGTTTCCTCGGTCTGAACCAGCTGAACTGGACGAACCCAATGAACATGAATTGCGGAACCGATGACGTGGTGACGTATCATGTTTATTACTCACTTGTGGAAGGCGATCCGCTCATTTTACTTACCACCATCAATTTTTCCGGCGACACAAGCCTGACGCTGAACAATCTTTCTTCTGTGGCAGCCTGCTACGCGGTTACCGCTATTGACAGCTTTGGAAATGAAAGCCCGGTGAGCAATGTAATTTGTGTAGACAACTGTCCTGAATATATTTTACCGAATGTATTCACACCAAACGGCGATGGAACAAATGATTTCTTTATTCCGTTCCCTTATCGTTACGTGAAAGATGTAGAAGTGCGTATCTATGACCGTTGGGGTGTATTGATATTCCAGACCATGGATCCGAATATACATTGGGATGGCCGGGACATGACCACAAACAAGCTTTGCACTGACGGTGTTTATTATTATACCGCTGTCGTGAATGAAATCCGGTTGGAAGGAATTGTTCCGAGAGAGCTGAAAGGTTTTGTGCATCTTTTGGGAAAAGATATAGGGCAATTCCAATAGTCAGCTTCCATAGGTCTCGCTTTATTTATGTTTATTCTGACCATAGAAATCACATAAGCGGTGCTATTGCGTCTGACAAAATAAAATCTGTTTTATTTTTATGTTTACAGGAATTGTAGAATCCACTGGAAAAATTATTTCGCAAAAAGAAGATGGCGGCAATGTTCATCTTTGCATTTCAGCCCCTTTTATTTCAGAATTAAAAGTCGATCAGAGCATCTCGCATAATGGAGTCTGCCTTACTGTGACGGAAATAAACGGGTCGGAATATTCCGTTACCGCTATTGCAGAAACGTTGCGCAGAACTAACCTTGGCAAGCTCAGGGCGGGTGATCTTGTTAATCTTGAGCGTTGCATGAAGATCGGCGATCGTCTCGACGGACATATTGTGCAGGGACATGTGGATACTACTGCTGAATGTATAAATGTAAAAGAAGAAAATGGCAGCTGGATTTTTCGTTTTACTTACGATAAGAATGCGGGACTGACTGTTCCGAAAGGATCCGTCTGCATCAACGGAGTCAGTCTGACGGTTGTAGATTCTTTGCCAGGAGAATTTTCTGTTGCCATCATTCCCTATACTTTTAAGCATACAAATTTTTCTTCTTTGCAATCAGGCGGTACTGTAAACATTGAATTTGATATTGTAGGCAAATACATTTCAGCATTAATGAACAAAGCCTAAACGTTCTGTTTCGGCTATTTTTTTCATTGTTTTTATTGGAGTAAAAGTCTAATTTAGAGCTGGTATCACACCCCGGTACCAGCAGACATGAAAAAGATTCCCCTGACAATCTTATTCTTTTGTTGCATTAATTTTTTGTGCGCACAAGCAGTTGGTGATTACCAGACGGCCGCGACAGGAAACTGGAATGTTGTTACTACCTGGCAAACGTGGAATGGAACTGCGTGGGTTACACCGGGAGGAACTCCGAATAATACTAATGGCGTAATTACAGTCCAGGCCGGACATACCGTAACCGTACCTGCATCGGTTACTGTTGACGAGCTCATCGTAAATGGTACGATGAATCTTGCGACAACAATAACTATTACCATTTTTAACGGCACCGGAGTTGACCTGCAGATAAACGGCACCTTCGGCGATTTTTCTACACCCAGCATTATATGGAATGCCGGCGCAACATGGCAAATGGGAAGTGCCGGTACATTAATTAAAACTACTGCAAGCTCTTCCAACAACTGGCAGGCGAATTACCAGGGCGGCATTGCACTTATTCCATCCACTTCTAACTGGATCCTGCGAAAAATTGCCGCCGCGCATCCCACTTTGTCCAGCACTACACCCGTATCAGGATCAGTATATCCGAACCTTACGCTCGAATGTAATACCGCGGGCGCGTGGACCACTCCGGGCGGCTCTTCGTTTGTAGGTTCCGCAGCATTTCCTACTGTAAAAGGAAATCTCGACATCGGAGGAAGCGGAACAAACACAGTTGATTTTCTGAACAGCAATACAAATGTCAATCCGTTGCTCGTGATGGGAAATGTATTGATCCGCGCAGGGTGTAATTACCGCAATTTCGGAACTGGTATTGAGATCCGTGGAAACCTTACTGCTACGGGCAGCATTACATACGATGCCAATGACGGACGAAAAATTGTTTTCAGCGGAACAAATAACCAGACAATAAACGGAACAGGCGCGCTGAATATTTATGATCTTACTTTAAATAAATCCGCAGGAACAGTTACGCTCAACCAGGCTATCACTGTCGACAATCTCGCCACATTTACGGGCGGAATAATGTTCAGCACGGCAGTGAATTTGCTTTCCTTCGCACCAACAGCAACCGTAACGAATGCAAACAATGCAAGCTTCGTGAGCGGTCCGGTGCGTTATTACGGAACTGCTGCTTTCATTTTTCCTGTAGGTAAAAACAGCGATTACCAGCCGCTCGCTATCGGTTCGTATACAGCAACAGGAGGAACTTTCTGGACAGAGAATTTCAATAACGGATGCACTTCCAATTGCCAGGTCACCACTTATTCCGGTGTGAATGGCGCATGGTCGGTTACAAACGGTGTGAACAGCGCTACGCCGAATCTCTGGTTCGTGAGCTGCGCGGAAAATGGAAATGCGGTAGGCGCGTGCGGATCGGGCTGCGGTGCCAATGCAACACTCCACCTTGGCGCAGTCGGCACAAGTGATTGCGGCTGCCTCGTGTGTCCGTCGGGAGATTGTGGTGCTGCTTATGATGCCTGCAACGGTTCCACATTTTGCGGTGGCGCACCCACCACGGATAAACGCGCCGAATCACCCGTGATCAATTGTACCGGCCGCAGTGGTATTACTCTTGGGTTTAAATATATCGAAGGCGGACAAACCACAATCGATAATGCAACCGTTTGGTATTTTGACGGCGTATCCTGGGCACAGCTTGCAGATCCTGCTAAAACGTTAACAGGATGTAGCGGACAGGGAATCTGGACCAGCTATTCTGTTTCACTTCCCGCAAGCGCTGATAATAATCCAAACGTGCGCATCGGATTCAGGTGGGTAAATAATTCTGACGGTTTAGGATCAGATCCTTCTTTTGCTGTGGATGATGTTATTTTAGGAACATCGGCAGAATCATTTACTGCGGAATATTTTTATGCGAATCCGCAGGTTATATATAATAACAATCTCGCTCCGACTTTAAATTCTATCAGCGCCTGCGAATACTGGATTCTTAACCGCCTTCCTTTGAGCAGCACTGCAGCAACAAGCGTAACGCTCACATGGGATGCAAATTCATGTCCGGCAATTCCGCTTGTGAGCGATACACGTGTCGCCCATTTCGATCTTACAACCTGGCAGGATGAAGGCAATGGAGGAAATACAGGAACAACTACGGCAGGAACTGTCGTTTCAGCAGCGCCTGTCACTTATTTCAGCCCGTTCACCATCGCTCTCATTCCGCCAACTCCATTACCGATCGAAATGACACGCTTTGAAGGAAGCTGTACTGGAAATGAAGTCACCCTCAGGTGGGCAACAGCTACGGAGACCGGCAATAATTTTTTCACAGTTGAGCGTTCTGCTGATGGAATTACTTTTTCTGCCATCGGAAATATGAATGGCGGTGGAACCAGCACACAGGTATTAAATTACCTTTTCAAAGACGAAAACGCGTTTGAAGGAACAAATTATTACCGCATAAAACAGACAGATTACAACGGACAATTTGCATACGGCAAAATCATTGTCGTGGATACAAAAGACTGTAACAGTAAAAGCCTCGAGCTCACGCACGCGTTTTTCAATTCAGATGATCTCGAGATTGATTACCTCCATGCAAGCGGAACGGTAACGATCGAAGTATATAACGCTGAAGGAAGGTTGATCCGAAAATTCACTGAGCTTCCACCTGAAAACAATTATCATATTAACGCTGCAGATTGGAGCAAATCCATCTATTTCGTGCGGATTTCTGACGGAATCAATTCCGTTTCCACGACTATTGTTCGTTAATCGCCTTCTTTTTCCCTGCATAGCTGCTTCTCAATACATCATTTACCACTACTCTTCTCTCTTTTGAGTACCTTTGCGCCAGATTTAAAGCACTATGAAAAAGCAATTTGGCCGTAGCTCATCCGGCGATAAACCGTTCAGGAAAAAAAGTGACGGCGGAAGCGGGAAGCCTGATTTTACTAAAAAGAAATTTTCGGATAAAAAATCCGGCGGGGATAAACCATTTAAGAAAAGCTTTGGCAAGGACAGCGAACGTCCTTCCTACAAGAAAAGCTTTGGTGAAGACAAACCATTCAAAAAAAGTTTTGGTGGTGATCGTGAGCGCGGAGACAAACCATTCAGCGATAGAAAACCTGCGGGCGACAAACCATTCAGAAAAAGCGCTGGTAGCGATCGCGACAAACCATACAGCGATAGAAAACCTGCGGGCGACAAACCATTCAGAAAAAGTTTTGACGGCGATCGTGACAAACCATTCAGCGACAGAAAACCTGCGGGTGATAAACCATTCAGGAAAAATTCCGACGGTGATCGCGATAAACCATACAGCGACAGAAAACCTGCGGGTGACAGACCATTCAGGAAAAGTGCTGGTGGCGATCGCGACAAACCATTCAGCGACAGAAAACCTGCGGGTGACAGACCTCCATTCAAGAAAAGTTTTGGCGGAGATCGTGAACGTGGCGGAGATAAGCCATTCAAAAAAAGTTTTGGTGACAAGCCGGACTTCGCAAAAAAATCTTCGTCGGGTAAACCGGACTTTTCAAAAAGATCATCCTCGGATAAACCTTACCGCAAACGCACAGAAGAAAGCGGTTTCACAGGAAGGAAATTTGCTGAGCGAAAAGGAAAAGGAGGAGATGATTCTGACAAAGCGACCGAAAGCGAAAACTGGCAGGTATTTGAAAATGCGGATGAAGCAAAAGAATTTATCAAATCCAACCGCGACGATAAAAAATCCGGCAAATCATCGCAATCAGAAAAGGAATATAAAAATGACAACCGTCCGTTGCGTGTTGCAGGCGGCGATGAAAATGCAGTTCGACTGAACCGTTTTATCGCTAACACAGGAATTTGTTCAAGACGTGAAGCCGACGACCTGATTGAAGCGGGCGTTGTAAAAGTGAACGGAAAGATTGTCACCGAATTAGGAACCAAAGTTGGTCCCGGTGACACAGTTCATTACGGAGACCAGCTGCTGCGCCGCGAGAAAATGGCGTACGTGCTGCTCAACAAACCAAAAGATTACATCACCACCACCGACGATCCGCAGGAAAGAAAAACAGTGATGTCGCTTATTGAAACTGCCGGTGATGTGCGCATTTATCCTGTCGGAAGACTTGACAGAAATACAACAGGATTATTGCTTTTCACCAACGACGGCGATCTTGCTGAACGTCTCACTCATCCGAAAAACGGCGTGCGCAAAATTTATCATGTATCGCTTGATAAAAATCTTCGTAACGACGATTTCGAAAAAATTCTCAAAGGTTACGAGATGGAAGATGGCTTCATGAAAGCAGATGAGCTCAGCTTTGTCGGCGATGGCATGGACAAAAAAGAAGTAGGCATCGTCATTCACTCCGGAAGGAACCGTATCGTGCGCCGCTTGTTTGAATCGCTCGGCTACGATGTGATCCGTCTCGACCGCGTTCTATACGCCGGCCTTACAAAGAAAAATCTCCCGCGCGGAAAATTCCGTCACCTCACTACAGAAGAAGTAGGAATCCTGCGCATGCAGATCGGTGGCGAGAAAAAAACCAATTTCAAAAAGACGGACGCGAAACATACTAAGGGGAAACGGACTAAGAAATAATTACCGATTACCGGATTACAAATTACAAATGAAAAAGGTTCTCATCGCAGGGAACCTTTTTCATTGCAAAATTGCGCGCCCCTTCAATTTGTAATCCGGTAATCGGTAATTTAAACCACCTGTTATTTAGTCACCGACAACGCCTCGTGGGATTTTTTATAACCGAGGATGTGTAGTTTTTTATCTTCCGCTGCATTGTAAAATTTAAAAAAATCTTCAATTTCTTCCAGCTTTTTCGCGGATAAATCGTGGACCGAACGGATGTCTTCGTACTCGTGAGACGAATCGGCGACAAACAGGAAACGATCATTGCGCTCCTTTTTATTTTTTTCGTGCTGAATCACTTCCATCACGCCCAAAAAGCCTGCACTCGAGGAAGACACCGGTGCTTCCCGGAAAATCCATCCATACTACTGCGTCAAGCGGATCGCCATCGTCTCCCAATGTGCCGGGAATAAAGCCCATGTCCAGCGGAAGCTCTGTTCGGGCGGGCAAAATTTTCCTCAGCTTGAATAAACCTGTTACCGGATCAAAAGCGTATTTGTTCCTGCTGGCGCATGGCGTTTCGATCACTACATGGAGCAACTTTCCGTCAGCAGTAAATGTATTGGGCAATTTCAACATTTCATTGGTATATAAGAGTGTAATTCCGCCAATTTCATACCAAATGAAAAGTTGTAATTAACATTTGCCGTTTCACAACCTCTGTTAAAGCATAACAAACGCGGCTATGGAGCGTTTTATCTTTGCCGTGCTGCAATGACTGAAGAAGAAAACATACAAAACGCTGATTCCAAACCGACGCATGCTGATGGTTCAGCGAAGCCGGTAAAGACAAAATCGCGTCCATGGTGGAAACGAATTCTCCGTTTATTTTTATGGACAGGCAGCATTTTTATTTTTTTATTGCTTGCGCTTGTGGGGCTGACTTACATCTACCAGGATGAAGTAAAAGGATATGTGATCGATGAAGTGAACAAGCGTGTGATTTCCCCTATTCTCGTGAAGCCGGAAGATATTGATATCACCATTGTCAAAACATTCCCGGATGTTTCAGTGATCTTTAATAATATTGCGGCGCTTGATGCAACGGCCTCAGAAAAACGCGATACACTTTTAAAAGCAGAAAGCATTTCGCTTGGATTTAATATCATGGATCTTTTCCATGGCAATTATTCCATTCACAATATTGAAATGGAAAACGGGCAGATCAATGTGCGCGTGGATGAAAACGGGAAAGACAATTATCATTTTCTCAAAGAGACGGACACTACATCGCAGGCAGATACTTCACATGTAGATTTTGAACTTGACAAAATTTCTCTTCGCAATGTAGTGTGCAGCTACGCAGATAAAAAATCGGATGCAGTTTATAAAGCTGAATTTCATAATCTCAATTTTACCGGCGATTTCGGAAAAGACAAATATGATTTCGGAACAGAAGCTGATTTTACCGTGGAGAAGATCATGTTTGGGAAATCCACTTATTTCAAAAATAATTCCGGATCAATTGACCTCGTGATCGCGATCGATAACCTGACAGGAAACTACCAGGTGAGCAGAGGAAAATTAAAGATCGCAGAGCTCGCGCTTGATGTGACAGGAAATTTTGCGGAGCGCAATAAGAATTACCTGCTCGACCTGCTCGTCAAAGGAGATGATATCGATTTAGCTGCCGCACTTTCTTTGCTTCCTTCCTCGTACACCAGCAATATTGCCGGGCTCAAAAGCACCGGAGAATTTTTTATCGACGGAACGATTAAAGGCCTGATGGGAGATTCTGCAACGCCTGACATCATCACAAAATTCGGGATTACTGACGGAACGCTTGGAAGGAATAAAAGCACGGTGGAACTGCATTCCATTTCCATGGAAGGAATTTTCAGCAACGTAAAAGGAAATGATGGCATACAGATCACTTCTTTTAAAGCGTCTTCAGAAAAAAGCAAATTCACCGGCTCTTTTTTAATGAAGAATTTCGATCGCCCGAAATACAGCACAAAACTTTCGGGACATATCGACATGGAAGAGCTGCAGCAGGTCTTAGCCATCGATACCATTGAAAGCGCTTCGGGAATGCTCGATGTTGCTTTCGAAGCGTCAGGAAGTCCGGCAAAAGGAAACTCGCTTACTGCGAAAGATTTTCGCACGTTCAAAACAAGCGGCTCTGTCACATTTACAAACGGCGCTTTTAAATTGAAAGGGCAAACATTTCCTGTCGACAGCATCGGCGGCAAATTAGTTTTTGACGGCAATAATGTCGGTGCTGAAAATTTCAAAGCGCGCGCCGGCAACAGCGATATCAGTATGGACGCGCAGGTGAGAAATTTGCTTGGTTATATTTTCACTGAAAAAGAAGTGCTCGATATCAACGGAAAAGTCAGTTGCGATAATCTTGATCTGAACGCTTTATTAAATTCGGAAAAAGCGCAGACAGAAAAATCTGCTGACACCACTTATCACCTCGTCATGCCTGATCGTCTGCGGCTGAATCTTAATACAGCGGTAAACCATGTCGTGTTCCGGAAATTTGAAGCGAGTGAAGTGCGTGGTATGATCCGCCTGAGCAACGAACGGCTCACTGCTGATCCTGTCAGCTTCCGTTCCATGGACGGCTCATTTACAGGAAGCGGAATGATCGACGGCACACAAGGTGATTCATTGCTGATCACCTGCAGCGCGGATATTACTTCGGTGAATATTTACAAGTTGTTCTACCAGATGGAAAATTTCGGCCAGGAAGACGACACAACGATTACCTGCAATAATGTGCGCGGCAATCTTACTTCGCATGTCAACTTCGCTTCACTCTGGGGAAATGATCTTAATGTAAATGAAAAGAAAATTTACACCGACGCAGAAGTAACCATCACAAATGGCGAGCTCATCAATTTCAAACCGCTCGAAGCGCTTTCTCGTTTTATTAAGCTGGAAGAATTAAAAGATATTAAATTCAAAAGCCTTCACAACACGATTGAAATTAAAAATCGCGTGATCAGCATGCCCAAGATGGACATTCATTCCAGCGCCATCGACATCACCATGTATGGTAAGCATGATTTTGACAATATGGTCGATTATCATTTCATCGTGGATCTCGACGAGCTGCGTTCGAAAAAAGTGAAAGCTGCCAAGCCGGAGAATAGCGAGTTCGGCCATGAAATAGAGGATGGAGGCCACCGCACACGTTTGTTCATCAGCATGAAAGGTGATATTGATGATCCGCAGATGAGCTACGATAAAAATGAAGCAGTAAAAACAGTTGTTCAGGATTTAAAACAGGAAGGAAAAAACCTGAAACAGATGCTGCATGAAGAATGGGGATTGTTTAAAAACGACAAAGACAAAGAAGATCGTAAGGACCGTAAGAAAGAAGACGAAGGGAAATTTATTTTGCAGCAGGATGACAATCCAAAGCCAAAGGATAAAAAGAAGAAGGGTGATGAGAATCTTGATGATGGGGATGATTATAAATGACGAATTACAAATGTGCAGATTACAAATTGTAAAGGTTGTTTATATAGAATCGTAAATGTGTGCTTTATGACGAGCGAATATTCTCGCGCATGATGGAATTGAATCTGAATTTACCCGATGGAATTTATTTTATCAGGAAGGTCTCCGGAAATGAAATTGCAACTGCGAAAGTTATTATCGCGCATTGATTATTAAGTTAATTCAACCGCTTTAGCCGCGTAATCGTTTCCATCTTCATCTCCCTGGTATTTGTGATCGTGGGCACCAGCACCAGCTCTTTTGCGTTCAGTGTTCTGATACGGAATTCCCAGAACGCATCAGCAAGCGGCGCATTCATTGGCTTTTGAATTCCGTCATTAATAAATCCTGCTGAATCCACCTGCCATTTGCCGATCAACATTGAGAATGCTTTTGTTTCTGTTTCCGTTATTACAGCATCTTCATCATTGCCGGCATCATTGGAAGAACTGCAGCTGTAGCTGAAAAGCAGTGAGAGCAATGCAAACTTGAGGAGAATAGATTTCATGGTGAATTTTAATAAAGTGAAAAATCATTTTAAGGGTTTACGTTTCCCTGTTTTGCTGTTACATTATTCACAGCCATGGATGGGCGACATATTGTATAAGCTACACCACAAAACATTAAAACCCCGTAGGGCAATGTCATTAAGTTAAGCGCATTTTTGATCTATTTACAAATCAGTGGATGTGAGAACAGGTCGCACCTACGGCGCTTTTCTGAGTGTA
>JALYQL010000154.1 GCA_030855855.1 Bacteroidota bacterium
TCACCGGCACCACCACCGCCACCGAGAAAAAGACGGCCGGTAGAATAATCAAGCGGCCTGCCTCCCAATCCTGTCGCTTCATGATTTCTTGAATCACCACCCCAGGTTGCATTTCCGGGAGGAAGTGTAAGGGCATTCTGGTTACTTCCTGAAAAAGTATATCCGCCACGTCCGCCACCGGCAGAATTGGTTGAAGTTCTTAAATTCATTGTTCCTGCAGGTGGCTCTATCGACCAGGCTGTTCCCCATCCCGCAACCGATTGATCGGGTACACCTAACCCACTCCAGACAGCTGTTCCGGTGGAGTTCGGCGCATTTGCACCGCCGCCGCCGCCGGCATTATGTCCGTCGCCGCCACCGCCACCATTTGCACCCGGAGCCCGGCAATATCTTCCGCCAAAAACATCATATTCTGCCTGGTAACCGGCTACACCTTCTCCTTTTTCGGCGCCTAATGCGCTTCCGGTGCTATAAGTTGTATTTACTCCGAAAGAAGTAAAATTATCACCCACAAGCGAGCCGCCGCGAAAACCTCTTCCGTCCACGTTAATAGCGCCTCCTGCATTGACGACCGTATTTCCCGTTACTTCCACTGCCAGCACGCCGCCGATAGTTCCGTTCCAGTCATCGCAGGTAAGTATGCCCCCGGAATTGATGGTGAGTGAAGTATATCTCGGAACCCTTATCACCATTGGCTTTCGGGCTGTTCCTCCATTCGGGATGTATTGATTTGTTGTACCGCAATCGATGGTGATAGTTGTTGCATTCGGTACAGCGAGAACCTGTCTGAATTCGTAAAGTCCGGTGCTGTAATAATCAACCGGGCTGACTATTTTCCCCCATGTGGTATCTGCTCCGCTGGACACCAATGCGGCATCTTTGATAATTGTGCCCTGCGCCTGGTAAATCATGATGAGATCGCCCGGCTGCAAATTGCCGGAAAATCTCGCGTTTGCATTTAATGCACTGTTGGCAACAGTGATAGAGGTGCTTCCCGCTGCAATAAAGGCAGTGATGGCAGTGTACTCGTTTACAATGGTATTCGCTGCAGTAACTGTGCGTGGCCCGTGAAGACCTTGCTGTGCGAAACTATTTTGAGCTATAAATAATACAAACAGAACAATGATCGTAAAGAACTGCTTCATGTGGATAAGATTTGGTGTTTGGGCCAGCGTACTAATATAAGAAAAAAGCGGAAAAGAGGGTGTAAGAATCAGGCGGTACGATGTTCGATGTAAAAGGTGGGAAAAAAAGGATGTACGAAGCAGGAATTACGATGTAAGATTTTAAAAGAAGTAAAAAAAAGGATTTACGAAGCAGGAATTACGATATACGATTTTAAAAAAGGGAAAAGGGTGTACGAAATCCGATTTTAAAAAAAGGCAGAAAGATGTATGATTAAAAAACAGAAGGAAGATTCCGGTAAGTTGGCAGGAATGATGTACAATACAAATCGTAATTCGTATCCGTCGCGGCGGATAATTCGTAAATCTTCACAAGGGAATTTTAATCGTGATGATTTACTCCCCTTCCTTAAACGGACTCCTCGGCACCCATGGCGAAGGCTTGAGGTAATCAATGAAAGGGCGAATGACCTGGTTGGATAAGCCATTGCGGTGGCGGATGTAGCACACGAGATCATGTGGCTCTGCTCCTACTGTGGATTTCATTTCGGCAGCGGTGCGGCCGAGGAAAACCTTTTGATACCCGGCTTCAATTCCTTCGGCGATAAAATCATAAAGCACGCGCTGGTAAAGCGGAGTTTTTTCGTTCACCTGGTAATCAATTCCGATAAAATGCGCTTCCAGGTGATTTTCGAGATGAAACGCTGACCGGAATGCGACCCATTTTCCGTTTTCGCTGTACCCGAAAATGCGAAAGGTTTCGGGAAATTGTTTTTTCATCTCGCGGAAATAATCGGGATGCAAAACGGAAAGACGGAATTTTGCTTTTTCAAAAACATTGTGGTAAAGACGATAAATTTCAGCGGAGGCTTTTTCAAGCGATTCGCCGTCGAGCTCCACAATCTTTAATTTTTCCGTTTTCTTTAAAACAGCTTTCGTCCGGTTACGGTATTTTTTGGAAAGAGCGGCTACGTAATCGTCGAAATTTATCCAGTTGGCAGAAACAGGAACGATCATTTCAGGTTCGACGAGAAAACGATGGTATCTTTTTTTCCGGAGAAAATCGGCGCCTGACTGCGCAGTTTCCTGGAAATAATCTTTGACAAGAATGGCTGATATTTTGCCGGGAACACGGTCATTTTTCGTTATTACTTTGACTGTTTCTGCAAGCGCGACAAATATTTTTTCGGGATCAGCATCTTTGACAAGGCACACGCCATATTCCCCGCTGACAAAATTATTTCCGGAAACGAGAATGCGGAAACCATTATCCTCGCGGCATTTTTTCAGCCATTCGCGCAGGCCATTTCCGAGATCGTGAATTTTTGAAGAGGAAGTGATCGGCTGAAGTATGTAAGAGATTTCCTCGGCGGTAAGATGAACAACCTGGAAATAAAAAGCAGCCAATGTTTTTTTTCCATCATACAACAACCCATAATGAAAACTCATGTTGGAAGGACTCAGCTTTTCGAATGCGTGCAAATAGTCCCACTGCAGGAAAAAATTATCAGCGGGAACAATTTTTTCCCATTCGAGCCTGTCTAAACTTTCTATCTGTGGCTGCAACACAACTTCCAGCCCTGAAGGTAGGGTGAACGTACCGGCAGAAACCCGATTGGCTATTGTTCGCGAACGTATCAAAGATTTCCTCTCAAAAATAAAATGAGTTGTTACGAGGGCGGCCTTTATCAACGGACAAGTGATCATCTGCGTTGATAGTCGTTCCGGGCCGTCCGTTTATTTTATAAAAACAAATATAATTCATCAGCGCGCGAGAATATCAACCATTTTCAAAAGTCCGGCATCCGGCTCTACGTGCTGCTTCACCGCGTCGGTAAACGGAGTGAGCACAATTCCACGGTTAACGATGCCGATCATAACGTGCTTTTTTCCTTCGAGCAGGCTTTCTACGGCAGCAAACCCCATGCGGCTGGCATTTACGCGTTCCATGCACGAAGGCGAGCCTCCACGCTGGATATGGCCGAGAATGGAAACGCGCGTATCAAATTGCGGAAATTTTTCCTTGATCGCTTTATCCACTTTAAATGCGCCACCTGCTTCATCACCTTCAGCTACAATAATTATTTTGGAATTTTTTTCCCGCTGCCTTTCGCCCAGCGATTTCAGCAAACCTGCAAGATCATTTTTGGTTTCAGGAATCAGAATTCCTTCGGCGCCTGCTCCTATTCCACTGTAAAGCGCGATCAGTCCGGCGTCTCTTCCCATCACCTCCACAATAAAAACACGGTTGTGCGATTCAGCAGTATCGCGGATCTTATCCACGGCTTCAACTACCGTATTGATAGCAGTGTCGTAGCCGATTGTGTAATCCGTTCCAACGAGATCATTGTCAATTGTTCCCGGACAGCCCACGAAAGGGACATTGCATATTTTAGAAAATTCCAGCGCACCGCGAAAAGTTCCGTCGCCTCCGATTGCAATCACCCCTTCAATGCCGTGCTTTTCAAGATTGGATTTTGCTTTTTCTCTTCCTTCAATGGTCAGAAAATTTTTGCTTCTTGCTGTTTTTAAAATCGTTCCACCGCGATGAATAATATTTGCGACAGATTTCGCATCCATTTTATAAATATCATCATTGATCATTCCCTCATAACCATAACGAATGCCGTACACGCTCACGCCTTTGTACAACGCGGTGCGGACAACAGCGCGAATGCAGGCGTTCATGCCGGGTGAATCGCCACCGGATGTGAAGAGGGCTATTTTTTTCATTTAGAATTCCTTTTTAATTCCTCAATTAGCTTTTGCAGAACAGGCTTATGCTCTTCAAGAAATATAATCATAGTTCCTATCACTTATGATTTGTTTATCCTCATTGGCTATTTTGGCATAGATCAAATATGCGCAAAAGCAACTTGGTTCAACTGGTATAAATAGGCCATTCGTTGCAAAGGAGTGAGCGACAATGAATATTTCCGCATACCTTCTTCTTGTTCTTCAAATGTTGAAACTGTAATTGATTCGAAAATTTCTGCAAGGTTTTTACCGGGTAAACCAACATATTCCATCGAAGGCTCCTTAACCTGAGATTCGATCGCTTCATTAGGATTCAGGTTTCTTTTTCCTTGCCATTTCCCTTTTCGCTTTATTCCGGAGCATCAAAATTCTGCGGCCCCGGCTTCTTATAACCCGGCTCCAATTTATGCACCTTTTTCGTGCCTGCATACATTTCGTATTTCAACAAACGGCATTCCAGCGGACCATTGAACAACGTAATTTTTCTGCTCGGGCGCAAACCAATCTCGCGGATGGCTTCTTCGTTGGAAGAGATGAGCCATGCTTCGTACCCGGCGTATTTTTTCTTGAATGTTTCTCCGATCTTTTTGTAAAACGCAGGGGAGTCGTCCTGCTCAAGACGCTCGCCATAAGGAGGATTCATGATAATAATTCCTTTGCCTTCCGGCGGCGACCATTCGAAAAAGTCGGCACATTCGGTTTTGATCAGATCTTCTACTTTCGCTTTCTCAATATTTTCTCTTGCTTTCGAAATAATATTCGGAACAATTTCAAGCGCCATAATATTCAACGCTTCATTACTGATCTTGTCAATGGCGCTTTCGGTGATCTTTGTCCAGACTTCCGCGTCAAAATCATTCCAGTTTTCAAATCCGAATTTTTCACGGAAAACGCCGGGGGGAATTTTAGCGCCGATCATTGCTGCTTCAATTGCAAGTGTGCCCGAGCCTGTCATCGGATCAATTAAACGTTGGCTCGGATGCCATCCGCTGAGCAGAATAATTCCTGCGGCAAGCACTTCATTCATCGGCGCTTTTCCTGTGTCGTCGCGATAGCCACGTTTGTGTAGTGAATAGCCGGAGCTGTCGAGCGAAACAGTTACTTCCTGCCGCGTGACGTGAATATTGATGCGCAGCGTAGGAAAATCCGTATCGACAGAAGGTCGTTTATTGAATTTTTCGCGGAACTGATCCACGATCGCGTCTTTCGTTTTTTGCGCGATGTAATACGAGTGGTTAAAAATTTCTGTGTTCAGCGTGCAATCTACTGCAAGCGTATCTTCCGGCTTGAGCCATGCGCTCCAGTCGAGGGCGTAAATTCCATCGTAAAAATCTTTTTCATTTCGTGCGTCAAACTTTGCCACAGGTTTTAGAATGCGGAGCGCTGTTCGCAGCAGGTAATTGGCTTTGTACATCGTTCCGTTATCACCCACAAAGCTGACGGCGCGTTTATGTTCTTTAACCTCCCGTGCCCCGATTTTTGAAAGTTCGGTTGCAAGCACGCCTTCCAGCCCCTGCATTGTTTTGGCAACCATCCGGAAATCACCGGGAGCTAATAGTTCTTCTGAATTTTCCACGGTGCAAAGGTAAGGTTTCTCTCAGAGTTCGCAGATATTGGTAATTTCACCCCAATAAATCCTATGCTCGATCTCGCATTAACACGGCTGGAAGGCCTCGCAGTTCATTTTGTCGGTAATAAACTCCGGGAGGAGAAACTTTTCATTTCGCAGGAGCCTGTTGAAGACCTGAATGAAGATGAAGAAGCTTTGCTGCTGAAATTTTTTCTGAAATCATTTAACACCGAAGAGCTTTTCCGCTTCACGCATCCTTCCGACCTGGAGCTGAATGAAATTTATTCGTTTGCCACCAAGCTGTTTGAAAAACCTTCCACTTTCGGAAAACAATCGAAAAATATTGCCAACCATCTTTATGCCTGCTCTACGCACCCGAAGATCAAAGGCGGGGAATTATACATTGCGTATTTCAGCCATTGCATCGTAGACGGAAAAGAAGTGGAAGCGATCGGACTTTTCAAAACAGAGAGCAAAGAAAAATATCTTGATGCCGCGCTGAAAAAAGAAGCTTATCGCCTGAATTTTCATGAAGGTGTTCCACTGGGCAAAGTTGAAAAAGGTTGCCTGATCCTGAACACCGGCGTAGAAGGTTTTTCGGTTTGTGTGGTGGATTCAAAAAGCAGCGAGGCGCTTTACTGGACAAATGACTTCCTGAATGTAACGCCGCAGAGCAACAGCTTTCACCAGACAAAAACTTATTTGAAGATCTGCCAGGATTTTGTGACGGGACAGCTGCCGGAAGTTTCAGAAGTAACAAAAGCAGAGCAGATCGACATTATGAACCGTTCGGTGGAATATTTCAAAAGCAACACGGAGCTGAACATGAAAGATTTTGAAGAAGAAATTTTTGAAGAGCCCGAAGTGCGCAAATCGTTCAAGGAATTCAGAAGGGATTTTGAAAAGGAGAATGATATTGCGATGGAAGATGGTTTTGAAATTTCAACCAAAGCGGTAAAACGGCAGGCGCAGGTTTTTAAAAGTGTACTCAAGCTGGATAAGAATTTTCACATTTATATCCATGGTGATAAGCAGCTTATTGAGAAAGGTTTTGATGAAGAAACGGGGAAGTATTTTTATAAGATTTACTTTGATAATGAGCTTTAAACCTTTTTGCTTGTTCCTTGTTATGATTGCTTTTGCGTCTTGCCTCGGCGATGACAAAAACAATGCAGATACTGCACGGAAAACTTTTACGGGGAAAAATTATAGTATAAAATACCCACCAGACTGGAAGCTCGATACAGCAAGAAAAGAAGTTGATTTTTTTCTCTTTGCGCCCATGGACCTGGGATCGATTTTATTTAATGAGAATATTAATATGATGGTCCAGCCAAAACAAAATGGCTTGCCGGACTCTACAGATCTTCAGGAATATGTTTCATTTTCCGAAAATCAAATAAAGGAAAGCGGAGGCACACTTTTATCTTCATATCCAATGCAAGACAGTACCGGAGAATTTTATATTTTTAATTATACCGCAAAATTTAATGGAGTTCTTTTAAGAATTATACAAATGGTTAGGATGAGAGAAGGCAATGCTTACCTTCTTACTTATACTGCCCCGCCGCAAGAACGGGATCCATATAAAGTTATCGCAGATCGTATTTTTAATTCTTTCACTTTGAAATAAATGAATGGCGTTAATGCCACCTGCTTGTCGCCTTCGATACGCCTTCGCGACTCAGTCTGACAAAAGAAAATTTTTCTATTGTCAGACTGAGTGTTTTTCGCTTGAAAATGGTCTTTGAAAATATAATTTCCATAGCGAAAAATGTATCGAAGGCGACAAACAAGAAAAGGTCAAACAAAAGAATTCCTACCCGATCAAAAACCACGCAGCCAGAACTCCAAGAAGTATCGTACCGAATTTCATGGCGTTGAAGCGGTGATTTTCTGTACTCTCAAATAAAATAGTGGTGGAGATGTGTAGAAAAATTCCGATCACCACTCCTGTGATGGCGGAGAAATACGGTGCAAGATCTCCTTGCAATTGTCCACCGATAATATGACTTGCCACCATTCCGAGCGGTGTCATCAACGCGAATATTCCGAGGAATAAAAATGATTTTGCTTTTGAATGACCGAGATGTAAAAGCAAGCCCATAAAAGCAATCGCAATTGGAATATTATGCAGCACGATTCCCGTCAGAAAAGGAGGAAAAACTTTCGATTCTGCGGTTTCAATTCCAAGCGGCATTCCTTCGAGAAATGAATGAAGACAAAGTCCGACGACAACGCCAAGCGGAATTTTTGCATGTGCGTGATCGTGCGTGTGGCCATCATCCGCGTGTACATGCCCGTGTTCGATGCCCTGTGATAAATATTCAAGCAAAAGCTGGAACAGGAATCCTGCGAGAATCCAGACACCGATATTTGCTGCGTGTGATTCATATAATTCGGGAATCAAATGAAGCATGCTGAGTGCGAATAAAAACGCCCCGCTGAATGCAAGCAGCAAGCGCATAGCAGTGCGCGGCACATTTACAAGCAAGAGAATCGCCCCGCTCAGCAGAATAGAAATGAATGCGATAAGCCCGTAATTCAGCAGCGTCATATTTTATTTTTTTTCGCAAGGAGAATTAAACGCGGTGAAGTGGCAGCATCATATTTTCCAAGATGGTAATCCCCGAAAATATGTTCGATCGTAAAAAAGGGCGCAAGCAGTTTCTCAAAATCGGCCAGCTCCAGCAGCTGCACACTTTCGGTGTACATGAATTTTTTGTTTTCAGCTTCAAAAGAAATTTCTTTCAGCACCACGTTATGCTCGATCCGTTTTTTCCAGTGAAAATCGATATTACTTTCCCGCACAATTCCGGAATGATTCGCCTCCACCAGCTTCCGCACAAGATTCGCGTTCAGAAAATCAATGACAAATATTCCATCTTTTTTCAGCCCGCTTTTTACGGCTTTCACCACTTGTCCGTTTTCACGGACGTTCGAAAAATAGCCGAAGCTGGTGAAGAGATTAAAAACATAATCGAAATAATTTATCATGAAAGGCTGGCGCATATCGTGCACAAAAAACGAAAGCCCTTCCTCCTCCCTCTTTTTTGCCTCCGCGATACTTTGTCCTGAAAGATCAATGCCGGTAACTTCCAGTCCTTTTTTATGCAATGCAATGGAATGACGGCCTTTACCGCAGGCCAGGTCGAGCGCGAGGGCATTGGCGGGTGGCTGAAGAAAATCAATTAAACGGCCAATGAATTCCTGCGCTTCATTTGTGTCGCGGTTGCTGTATAGCAAGTGGTAATACTTGCTGTCGAACCAGCTTTCAAACCAGCACATAATTTTATCATCGGAATTCACGATGCAAAGGTAAGGGGGAAATGAATCAGGAAATGATTCGGGCAGATGATTTTAAATATCAGCGGCTGTTTTGCCTTTGCATTAGTGGGTTAAAGAAGTTGCAAAATAACGTTTTCGGCTAGTGTGTAAGTTTCAGGCCGGTTTTGATTATCATTCCTTTTACCCATCACTAATGCCTTTTTCCCTATCACCTTTTTACTCTGCACCAATCGTCTTTTTTCTAACTTTACGCATTCTCTATGAATCCCAATCCGCTGAAAAGATTCCTGCTGGCTATCGTGCTGCTTTTAACAGGCATTACAGTACGTGCCCAGGATTATAAATTCAACCACCTCGGCGTTCAAAACGGGCTTTCTCAATCTGTAATCAATTGCATTCTTGAGGATGATAAAGGTTTCATGTGGTTCGGCACTCAGGAAGGGCTCAACCGCTATGACGGCTACAATTTCCAGGTGTTCAAACGCAACCCTGAAGATGAAAACTCGCTTTCCAATAATTTCGTTTACTCCATAAAACAAGACCGCAAAGGAATTATCTGGATCGGAACAAATGGCGGTGGTTTAAACAGCTTCAATCCTGTTACCGGGAAGTTTATTCATTATATCAATGATCCGAAGAACAGCGCTTCGATCAGCAATGATGTAGTGCGAGTGATTCACGAGGACAAAAAAGGAAATTTGTGGATCGGCACGGATGGCGGAATGAACCAGTTTGATCCTGCGACAGGAAAATTCATTCGTTTTCAGAATAATATAAACGATAATTACAGCATTGCGTCCAATAAAATCTACGCGATCATTGAAGACGGCGCTGAAAATATCTGGGCGGGAACGTATGGCAAAGGATTGAGCATGTACGACCGCGTTAAAAGAAGGTTTTATAATTACGAGCTCACGACCGAAGATCTCGAGCGGCTTTATCCGAATTCCGTTTTCTCTGATCTGAAACGCCGAGAGCAATGTTCGCAGGTCCGTTCTATGATGTGGTATGATGATACCCACATCTGGGTCGGATCCAATGGTGGCGGAATTGAAGTGTTTAATACAGAGACAAAAACTTTTGAAAGCACATTATATCCCGACGGAACAGTGTTCGGAATTGCCAGCACAAAAATTCTCGACATGGTCGACGATCAGAACGGAAATATCTGGATCGGGACTTTTGAAAGCGGGATCGAAGTTATTGGCAAAAAAAATAAAACGATCCAGCATTATACACCGAATGAGCAGGATGGTTATGCGTTAAGCTCACCCGGAATAAAATGCATTTACCGCGACCGTTACGGAAATATGTGGCTGGGCACGAATGGGGAAGGAATAAATATTTATTTCACCTCCACTTCCACCATCACGCACATCCGGCATTCACTACGGGCTGAAGTAGGTGATAATACTTTAAAAAGCAGCGCGATCCTGAGTGTGATGGAAGATGCTTCCGGGTTGTTGTGGATCGGAACTTCGGGCGGCGGGCTTTCCACGCTTAACAGGCAGACCGGCGCGTACAAACATTATCCTGAATTGTGCAACTCCACTAATAATTCGGTGTTGTCACTTCTCCAGGCGCGTAATGGCGTGATCTGGGTGGGAACATACGGCGAAGGTCTTAACAGCTACGATCCGCAGACAAAAAAAATAAAATCGTACACGCCGGATGATCAATTGCTGGAAGGAACAATTCTATGCATTGCCGAAGAGCCGAATACCGGGGCGATCTGGTTCGGAACATTCGGCGCAGGAATTTACAGGCTTGATCCTGCAACGGATTCGTTGAAACAATTCACTGTTGATGAAAACGGATTGAGCAGCAATTTTATCTACAGCATGTTTTACGATCATGAAGGAAAGCTGTGGATAGGAACGCGCGCGGGCGGTGTAATGATCTACGATAACAAGCGTGGAACTTTTGAAGCATTCAGCCACGATGACAAAAACAAAAAATCGCTTTCGAATAATATCGTGTATTGTATTGCCGAAGATCCGACGCATAACATCTGGCTCGGAACTGCAAACGGATTAAATCGTTTTGACCGGGAAAATAAAACATTCGACATCTGGTATGAAGGTGATGGACTGCCAAGCGATAATATTTACACGGTCATTCCCGACGGAAGCGGAAATTTATGGATGAGCCATAATAAAGGTCTCACACGATTTAATCCTACGCCTGCAAAAAATGACTTGTTTAAAAATTTTGGTTCAGGCGCCGGTGTGCAGCCTTCTGAGTTTAACCAGGGCGCGTATTTCAAAAACAGGCGTGGCGAATTATTTTTCGGTGGTCAGGAAGGATTGAATATTATTAATCCCGGAAAAATTGAAATGTTATATCCGGCCCCACCGGTTTTTGTTACTTCTTATAAACGTTTCGGTAAAGAAGTTAGTCTCGACAGTAATATCATCAACGTACATGCGATCAATGTTACGTGGCGCGATAATAATTTCATGTTCGAGCTTGCGGCGCTGAATTTTGTTGATCCGCAAAAAAATCAATATCAATATAAGCTGGATGGAATTGATGACGAGTGGTCGCCGGTCACCTACAACCGTTATGTCAGCTACACGAATATTCCCGGCGGAAACTATTCGTTGCATGTGCGTGCATCGGATTGCAATGGAAACTGGGGTCAGGAAGATATCCTGCTTTACATTCACATCCAGCCGCCGTTCTGGAAAACAAACTGGTTCTATACGCTTTGTGTTTTTGTTTTGCTGGCCGGAATTTTTACGTTCATCCGACTTCGTACTGCCGCTATCAAAAAGGAAAACAAAATTCTCGAAGCGAAAGTGACCGAACGCACACAAGAGCTTGCCCAGAAAAACGCTGACATCACGAGCAGTATTCAATACGCGAAAAGAATACAGACGGCAATGCTACCGGACCTGGAAGTGATCTACGACCATTTTCCGCAGAGCTTTGTCTTATATAAACCAAAAGACATTGTAAGCGGCGATTTTTATTGGTTTGAAGAAAAGGACGGAAAAAATATTCTTTGCGTGGGCGATTGCACCGGCCATGGTGTTCCGGGCGCGCTGATGAGCATGATCGGCCATAACATCCTCAATCAGGTGGTGCTTGAAAAAGGAATTACGCAGCCCGACCAGATACTGAATGGCCTGAATGACGGAGTTCGCGCGGCGCTCAAACAAGACCAGCACGAACAGGACACGACCGACGGAATGGACATCGGCATTATCAGCTATGATAAAACGAAGAAAGAAATTCTTTTCGCAGGCGCGTTACGTCCGTTGATCGTGATCAGTAAAGGTCTTCTTACTAAAATAGACAGCGACCGTTTCCCGATTGGCGGCTCGCATGATACGCGTGATATGAAATTCAGTGTTCACCGCTTTTTTGTGGAGCCGGGTGATACTTTATATATGTTCTCTGATGGCTACGCGGATCAGTTCGGCGGTTTAAAAGGCAAGAAATTTATGGTAAAAAATCTCCTGGCAAGATTGCAAACCATCCAGGAGCTTCCGATGAACGAACAGGCAAAAGTGCTTGAGCAAACGTTTGAAGAATGGCGGGCGGGCTTCCAGCAGGTGGATGACGTCCTTCTTGTTGGTGTTCGTATAACGTAGGACCGTCCTTCTTGTTGGTGTTCGTATAACGTAGGACGTACGAATAATATAGGGAAATTGCATTAGGACAAGTCGAATTGCATTAGGACAAGTAGGGAATTGCATTAGGACAAGTCGCGAGCATCGCGACTGAACAATTCCCCCCAAATCGTAATTCGTATGCGCCGCGGCGGATAATTCGTACATCTTTTTTTCCTCTTTCTGTTTTTCCAATCATTAATGCCTTTTTTTCCATCCTTTTTAAAATAACCTTTTTTGCCCTCCGCCGTAAAAAAGTTTAGCTTTGCATTTAAACCTTGGATGGCTGGCACCATCAAACCCAAAACCATTGCTCATGAAAAGAATCTTTATCTCCTCCGTTCTCTTGTTATCAGCCGTTCTCATGATCAACAGCTGTAAGAAAGAAAACACTGCTGACACAGAGACTGTAACGGCTACTGATAACAGCATCTGTGAAAATGAATTCATGCGCTTGCTTCCAACGGTCAATTCCATCGCGATTGATGAGTCGGGTGTTCACCGCAATGGTTCCGGAAACCAGGTTACCAGCGGTTGCCCGAACGTTTATGTGCCTGATTCCATGATGAATTATCCACGTCATATGTATATCGATTACGGCACAGGTTGTACAGATCCTGTTGACGGAAAAGTCAGAAAAGGCCAGATCATTTGTGAAATTGATCGTCCATTCGACTCACTCGGCGCGATGATCACTGTTACATTCGACACATTTATGGTAGGCGCGATTAAATTCGAAGGCACAACAACACTTGAGCGCATGGGACCTTCCACTTTCCGCCAGGTTGTTACAAACGGAAAATGTACTAAAGCCGGCACATCGCCATGGACCATTCTTTTCGATGCTACACGTGATATTACTTTTACATCCGGAGCAAACGTTTCAACCGATCCACAGATTATCACTATTACCGGAACAAATCAGGGAACTGACCGCAACGGCAATACCTGGACATCCAACATCACCACACCAATTGTACGTGACCTCGGCTGTACATGGCTCACCAAAGGTG